>NZ_JBHTLK010000004.1:0-92342 GCF_042678885.1 Saccharothrix hoggarensis | reverse complement strand
CGCCGCCGCTCCGGTCGCCGCTGCCCCGGCTCCCGTTGCCGCCCCGGCCCCGGCTCCTGCCCCCGCCCCGGCTCCGGCTCCTGTCGCCACGCCCGTCGCGACCCCTCCGGGTGGTTACGTGCCGCTGGCCAAGCCGCCGGTGCGGAAGCTGGCCAAGGACCTGGGCGTCGACCTGTACGCCCTGTCGGGCTCGGGCCCGGGTGGCGTGATCACGCGCGAGGACGTCGAAGCGGCCGTCGCCGCGCCGGCGGCCGCGCCGTCACCGTCCACTGCGGACAACGGCACGCGTGAGCGGCGGGTGCCGATCAAGGGCGTCCGCAAGGCGACCGCGCAGGCGATGGTGGACAGCGCGTTCACCGCGCCGCACGTCACGGAGTTCCTGACCGTCGACGTGACGCCGATGATGGAGCTGCGCGCGCGCCTGAAGAACGCGCCGGAGTTCCGCGGCGTCAAGCTCACGCCGCTGGCGTTCGCCGCCAAGGCGGTCGTCCTGGCCGCCCGCCGCACGCCCGACGTCAACGCGACGTGGGACGAGGCGGCGCAGGAGATCGTCTACAAGGACTACGTGCACCTGGGCATCGCCGCCGCGACGCCGCGCGGTCTCGTGGTCCCCAAGGTCCGCGACGCCGACCGCATGTCACTGCGCGAGCTGGCCGTGGCACTGGAAGAGCTGGCCACGACCGCCCGCGACGGCAAGACCACGCCCGCCGACATGATGGGCGGCACGATCACCATCACCAACGTCGGCGTCTTCGGCGTCGACACCGGCACCCCGATCATCAACCCCGGCGAGTCGGCGATCCTCGCCCTGGGCGCGATCCGGGACATGCCGTGGGTGGTGGACGGCCAGGTCGTCCCGCGCAAGGTGTGCCAGCTGGCCCTCAGCTTCGACCACCGCGTGGTCGACGGCCAGCAGGGCTCGCAGTTCCTGGCCGACGTGGGCGCGCTCCTCGCCGACCCCGGCGTGGCGATCACGTACTGACCGGTCGACCGCGAACGGGCCGGCACCCACTCGGGTGCCGGCCCGTTCTCACGGCGGGGTCAGGTCCCGATCCCCGGCCTCGTTGAACAGCTTGGTCCGCTCGCGCTCCTCCTGGCCGAGCGTCAGCACGTGCGCCGCCTCGGTGACCCGCTGCCTGCGGTAGTTGACCGCGAGCGCGACGACACCGCCGAAGCCCGCGACCACCGTCAGACCGATCTTCACTTGCCGGCTGGGCGAGCGGCCGTGCGTTAATCGGGTTGAAGTTCCAGTGACTGGAAAGTTCAGGGTGGTCCCCGTGACGCACTACTCGATCGGCGAACTGGCGCGGATGACCGGGCTGTCCACGCGGACGATCCGGTTCTACTCCGACTCCGGCGTGATCCCCGTGGCGGGGCGCACGGCGGGCGGGTTCCGCACCTACGACGTCGACGGGTTGGCGCGGCTGAAGCTCGTGCGGACCCTGCGCGACCTGGGCGTCGACCTGCCCACCGCGCAACGTGTCCTGGCACGGGAGGTGTCCGTCGCCGAGGTGGCGCGGACGCACGCGGAAGCCATCGACGCGCAGATGCGCACGCTCCGGCTGCGCCGGGCCGTGCTGCGGGTCGTGGCGCGGAACGGGGAGGTGGAGATGGTGCACGAGTTGGCGCGGCTGTCGGAGGAGGAGCGGCAGGCGATCCTCGACGACTTCTTCGACGAGGTGTTCGGCGGGCTCGACCTGGAGCCGAACTTCGAGCAGCACATGAGGTCGGTGCGGGTGGAGCTGCCGGACGACCCGACGCCCGAGCAGCTGGAGGCGTGGATCGAGCTGGCGAACCTGGTGCGGGACCCGGACTTCCGGGCGTCGATCCGGCGGATGTCGGAGCGGCACCAGGAGTTGCGGGCCGAAGGCGCCGACATGTCGCCGAGCACGCCGGCGCAGATGGAGGCGTTCCAGTACGCGTTCGCCCAGGCGCGCGAGGCGTTGGACGCCGGGGTCGACCCGCGTTCGCCGGAGGCGGCGGCCATCGTCGCCAGGATCAACGAGAGGTGGGCGTCGGCGCTGGACGTGCCCGGCGTGGGCCCCGAGCTGTCCCGGCGCATGGAGGAGTTCGGCGACCCGAGGGCCGAGCGCTACTGGCAGCTGATCGCCAAGGTCAACGGCTGGGAGACGCAGATCCCCGACACCACCGCCGAACGGGCGTGGCTGGTCGAAGCGGGGCGCTGACTACTCCCGGACGAGGCAGAACGGGTGGCCGGCGGGATCGGCGAACACGGACCACGCCTCGTGCGAGTCGTCCAGCGACGTCCCGCCCAACCGGAGGACCTCGGCCCTGGCCACGCCGAGGTCCTCCACCCCGACGTCCAGGTGGAACTGCTGCGGCCTGCGCGGATCGGGCCACTCCGGCGCGACGTACTCCGCCACCCGCTGGAAGCACAGCACCGGCCCGCCCTCGACGTGCAACGTGGCCCAGTCGTCGTCCACCGACCACCGCGGGTCCGGCCGATCGACCTCACCGCCGAGAACGCCCTGGTAGAACGTCGCCAGCGCCCTGGGCTCCGGACAGTCGAGCACGACGCACTGCACCACCCCGATCATGCGCCGAGCGTAACCGCGAACCGACCGTGCCGAGGAACGTCGACACGTGGTCGAATGGGACCCGTGATCCCACCCCCCGCACCGGAACCGTCGTTCGACCTGGCCGACCTGGTGGGGAACCCGCCGGACGCCGCCGTGCCCAGGCTGGAGGCGGAGGGCTTCGACGTCCAGGTCGTCAACCAGGACGAGACGAGCTTCGTCACCCTGGACTGGCGCCCCACCCGAATCCGCCTCTTCACCCGCGCCGGTGTCGTCGTGGAGGCGCGGCAGGGTTGAGCGGCGCCCGCCCCACGTGGCCGCAGCCCCGCGGCTCGTCGGCCTCGGGGCTTCGACCACCGGTCACGCGGGTGCGCCGGCGTGCCGTGGACGGTCAGCGCTGGTCGCGGGTGCGGCCCTCGACGTCGCCCTCGGTGTCGATCCGCTCCTTGCGCACCTCTCCGGAGACGGTCTCGGTCTCGGTGACCTGCTCCTTCGCCAGCCTGACCCGCTCCACCGGAACGGCCTCGGTGTCCACGACCGGGCGCTCCTCGTGCAGGGTGACCTCGTGCTCCTCGTCGGAGATGTCAGGACCCGACATCGCCTGCGACCGGTTGCCCTCGGTGATCGGCTCGCGCTCGACGCGGACCTCCTCGCGGGTGACGGGGACGGACACCTGCTCCTGCTCGGTCACCACGTACTTGCGCAGCCGGGCGCGCCCCGCTTCCCGCTGCTCGGTGCCCACGCGCAGGTGCTCCTCGGAGCGGGTCATCGCGTCGTCCGTCGTCGGCCCGGACGTGTCGTGCCCGACGGCCTCACGGCCCGTAGCGCGACGGTCGTCGAAGTCCTCCCGCGTGCGGCCGCCGGTGAGCCCGTAGTGCGAGTACAGGCGCGACTCGTCGTCGCGCTCGATGCGCCCGCTCTCCGGGCTGACGTTCGGGGCGTCCTTGACCTGCGCCTTGTCGAACGGCGTCTCCAGGTCGCCGTCGCCGCGGGGGTGCATCCCCTGCACCGGCACGAACGTCTCGTTCATGCCGAACAGGCCGGTGTGCACGGTGACCCAGCTGGGCCGGCCGTCGTCGTCATCCGTCCACAGCTGACCGACCTTGCCGATCTTGTCGCCGGCGGTGTCGTAGACGGTGCGGCCCGTCCAGTCGCGCATGCCCTCGGTGATTCCACTCGTCATCGTTCCTGCTCCTCTTGCCGGGGTGTCAGATCCCGCGGGCACGCCCACGGTTCAAGGCGATTACCCCGAGCGGGTTAACCAACACATCCTTTCGGGGGTTGATTCGCCGAGGACGAGCCGAGGAGGCGGAACGACAGGGCGCGTCGAGGGGACAGCAGGAGGCGGGGTCCTCCGCGTCCCGAAGACCCCGCCCGCTTTCCCGAGCGGCCTGGGGGAGCGGCCCGGGAGATCAACTCACTTGATGTACATCCCGGAAATGGCCCTGGCCACGACCAACCGCTGGATCTCCGACGTCCCCTCGAAGATGGTGAAGATCTTCGCGTCGCGGTGCATGCGCTCCACCGGGTGCTCGCGCGTGTACCCCGCCCCACCCAGGATGTGGATCGCACGCTCCGTCGCCCACACGGACACCTCGCCCGCCTTGAGCTTCGACATCGACCCCTCGCCCGCCGTGAACGGGACGTTGTTGCGACCCATCCACGCCGCCCGCCACACGAGCAGCCGGGCCGCGTCGATCTCCATCTTCATGTTCGCCAGGTCGAACGCGATCGACTGGTTCTCGATGATCTTGCGGCCGAACGCCTCGCGGTCCTTCGCGTACTCCAGCGCGTACTCGTACGCCGCACGCGCCACGCCCACCGCCATCGCGCCGACGGTGGGGCGGGTGGTCTCGAAGGTCGCCATCGCGGCCTGGCCGCCGGCCTTCTGGCCCTCACGGGCGCGGGCGAGCCTGGCGTCCAGGCGCTCCTTGCCGCCGAGCAGGCACCGGCCGGGCACGCGCACGTCGTCGAAGAACACGTCCGCCGTGTGCGACGCCCGCATCCCGTGCTTCTTGATCTTCCCCGGCGACGACAGGCCGGGCGTCCCCGGCGGCACGATGAAGCCGGCCTGGCCGCGCGCGCCGAGCGCGGGGTCGACGACCGCGGTGACGACGTGGACGTTGGCGATGCCGCCGTTCGTCGCCCACGCCTTCTGGCCGTTGATCACCCACTCGTCCTTCGCCTCGTCGTACACGGCCCGGGTCCGGTACCCGGCGACGTCGGACCCCGCCTGCGGCTCGGACGCGCAGAACGCCGCCAGCTTCGGCTCGTCCTCGGTCCCGAAGCACTCGGGCACCCACTCGGCCAGCTGCTCGGGCGAGCCGGACGCGAAGATGCCCGCCGCGGCGAGCCCCGTGCCCATCAGCGCCAGCGCGATCCCGGCGTCACCCCAGAACAGCTCCTCGGTGGCGATGGGCAGCGACAGGCCGATGGGGTCGGCGAACCAGGTGGCCAGCGCCTCGAACCCGTACAGGCCGATCTTCGCCGCCTCCTGGATCACCGGCCACGGGGTCTCCTCGCGCTCGTCCCACTCGGACGCCGCCGGCCGGATCACGTCCTTCGCGAAGCCGTGCACCCACTCGCGCAGGTCGACCTGGTCCTCGTTCAGCTCCAGCGAAAAACCGCCCATGGTCCCCTCACGCCTTCGGAATGGTGAACAGGCTCATGAACCCGGCCGCGAAACCGAGGTCGCCCTGGACCTTCAGCTTGCCGGTCATGAACAGCACGGGCGCCGACGCGTTGCCGGTCGCGAGCTTCAGGAACTCCACCGGTCCCAACGCGACGGTGGCCCGGGGGTCACGGGTCGCGCCCTTGTTGATCGTGCACCTGGCGTCCTCGATGACGACCTCGTACACGTCGTCGCCGTCGAAGCCGCCGGTCAGGTGGAAGTGGACGACCGCGCGCGTGGCGCCGGCGCGCTCGCTGCGGAAGTGCGCCTCCATGCGCCGGAACACCTCGTCCAGCACGCGCTCGCGCAGCCCCGGCCGGGACGTCACGGCCTCGACCTGGTCCTTCGACGCGCGCGAGATGATCCGCGCGAAGTTCTGCGCGTCCATCTTCGCGAGGTCGAGGTCGGCGCCGCCGTCGGCCAGCGTGCCGAGCACGCCCAGCAGGTCGGCGAACTCGTCCTTGCCGAGCTTCCGGGGGTCGATCCCGCGCGCGATGACGTCGATGTCGAGGTCCTTGAGCGCGGGATCGCCGGGGTCGACCTGCTTGAGCGTCGAGATCAGCTCCCGCGGGCCGAGTTTCGCGACCGCCTCGGTGGTCAGGTCGATGGTCATGTGGCACCTCCGCTACCTACTGGGTGGTAAGTCTACTGGCGAGTAGGTAGGGCGGCAAGGGGCGGGGAGTAATCTTGTCCCAGCCATCCAGGGGGTGTGATGCACGCGAAGCAGCCGGTCCGCTCGGGTCGGGCCAAGAGACTGCCACGAGCGGTGCGCGAACGGCAGATCATGGACGCCGCGGTGGACGTCTTCTCGCGCCTGGGCTTCCACGCCGCGTCGATGGACGAGATCTCCGAGGTCGCGGGCATCTCCAAGCCCATGCTGTACGCCTACCTGGGCTCGAAGGAAGAGCTGTTCGCCACCTGCATCCGCCGCGAGGCGACCCGCATGATGGAGGCGATCGCGAACGGCGTGGAGGCCGAGGAACCGCCGGACGTCCAGCTGTGGAGCGGACTCCGGGCGTTCTTCGGGTTCGTCGGCGAGAACCGCGCGAGCTGGCAGGTGCTGCACCGGCAGGCGTCCTCGCAGGGCGGGCCGTTCGCCCGGGAGCTCGCGGACATGCGCGGCCGGGCGATCAGCCTGGTGGCCGCGCTGCTCGTGCACTCGTCGGACTTCGCCGACGTGCCGCGCGCGGGTGACAAGGAGGCCGAGTCGCTGGCCGCCGCGCTCGTCGGCGCGGGCGAGTCGCTGGCCGACTGGTGGCTCGACAACCCGGACGAGCCGGCCGTCGTCGTGGCCGCGCGCCTGATGAACCTGGTCTGGATGGGGTTCGGCGACCTCGTGGCGGGCGACGTGTGGCGCCCGCCGTCGGGCCGGGGGTAACCCGGGCGAACCGGGCATCTCCTTCTTCGATCCAGACATCGAGGATGTCTTGTTGTGCCCGCTTCGGGCGCGCAATTACCTTCGTCGTGAGCGATTAATCCACCTCGCTTGATATCCGGTGGACATTCGAATTCGACGAAAGGGAACTCGTGTCTGACGCTGCGCTGCGCGCGTATCCGGACGTGGCGATCGTGGGCGCCGGTCCGCGCGGGCTTTCCGTGCTGGAAAGGCTGCTCTTACGGCTGGCCGGGAACACTCCGGCGGACGAGGTGCGGATTTGGGTGTTCGAGCCCGGTGAAGCCGGAGCCGGTCGGATCTGGCGGACTTCCCAGAGCGAGTGGCTGCTGATGAACACCGCCGCGGGCGAGGTGAGCGCGTTCTCGTCGGGCCCCGACGGCGGTCCCACCCGGGCCGGCCACGGTCCGTCGTTCGCCGAGTGGCTCGCCGTCCACCCCGACCCGAAGTGGGCGGCGATCGGCCCGGACGACTACGGCCCCCGCGCCGCCTACGGCCAGTACCTCCGCATGGCTTACGAGAGCATGGTCGAGCACGCGCCGCCGGGCGTGCTGGTCCACCACGTGGCCGAGGCGGCGGTCAACCTGGACCGCCGGGACGGCCGCACGGTGGTCGTCGGCTCGGGCGGGCGCCGGATCGCGGTCGACAAGGTCGTGCTCACCACCGGCCACCCCCGCAACGCGCCGGACGACGAGGAAGCCGCGCTGCTCACGTTCGCCCGGACCCGCCCGCCGCTGCGCTACCTGCGCGGCGACTCGGCGGCCGACATGCCGTTGTCGCTGGTGGAACCCGGTGAGCAGGTGGGCGTCATCGGTCTCGGGCTGACGTTCTTCGACGTGGTGGCCGAGCTGACCCTCGGCCGCGGCGGGCGGTTCGCCGAGGAGGACGGCGAGACGGTCTACCTGCCCAGCGGCCGGGAACCGCGGCTGGTCGCCGGTTCGCGCAGCGGGCTGGTGATGCTCGCCCGCGGCCGCAACCAGAAGGCGCCCACCTACCGCTACCGGCCGGTGATCGCGACCGTCGACGCCATCACGGAGGCCCGGCGCGCCGCGCAGCGGGCGGACGGCTCCGCGCAGCTCGACTTCCAGCGCGACGTCCTGCCCCTGCTGCGCCTGGAGGTCGAGCACGTCTACTACACGACCCACGTGCGCCGCAGGCACGGCGACGAGGCGGCCGGGCTCTTCGCCGCACGCCACCAGGAGCTGCGGCAGCCGCACGACGCCCCGCCCGTGCGGCGGCTGCTCGCCGAGTTCGGCGTGGACGACGTGGAGCCGGTGGACCTGCCGCGGCTGGCGCGGCCGTTCAGCGGCCTGGAGTTCACCGACCCCGGTCACTTCCACGACCACCTGCTGGACCTGCTCGGACGGGACATCGCGCACGCCCGGCAGGGCAACGTCGACAACCCGCTGAAGGCGGCGCTGGACATCCTGCGCGACATCCGCGGCAGCGTCCGCCAGGCCGTCGAGTTCGCCGGGCTGCGCCCCGGCTCGCACCGGGACGACTTCCTGTCCTGGTTCAACCCGATCAACACCATGGTCTCGGCCGGTCCGCCCGCGTCCCGCGTGGCGCAGGCGTGCGCGCTCATCCGCGCCGGCGTGCTCACCGTCGTCGGTCCCGGCACGGAGGTCACGACCGACCCGGACTCCGGCACGTTCGTCCTGCGCTCGAACCAGGTGCGCGGCTCGCGCCGCGAGGTCACCACCCTGGTCGACGCCCGCATTCCGCGGCCCCGGCTCAGCGCCAACACCGACGAGCTGTACGGCAGGCTCCTCGCGGACGGCCTGGTCAGCGAGCACGTCAACACCGACCCGGTCACCGGGCAGCGGTTCGCCGCGGGCGGCATCGCCGTCACCCGCGCGCCGTTCCACGTCGTCGACGCCCTCGGCCGCCCCGACCCGAACCTCTTCGCGCTGGGCATCCCGACCGAGAACACCCGCTGGTTCACCCAGATCGGGAACGGCAGGCCCGGTCCGCTGACCGGTTTCCACGCCGACGCGGACGCGGTGGCCGCCGACATCCTGCGCGCCCGGCGCGCCCTCCAACCCGTCGTCCTCACCGCGCGTTCCACCCGGACGCCGTCGCCGGTCGCCGGCTGACCCCCACCAGGAAGGACATCGCCGTGCCCACCTCGCCGACCGAGCGCTTCCGCGCCGCCCGCGACCTCCTGCTCAGCCTGCACGACGACCACGACGAGGCCTGCGCCAAGTTCACCTGGCCCCACTTCGACGAGTTCAACTGGGCGCTCGACTGGTTCGACGCCGTCGCCCGCGGCAACGACCGCACCGCGCTGCACGCGATCCGCGGCCAGGCCGAGGAGCGGCTCAGCTACGCCGAGCTGTCCGAGCGGTCGAGCCGGCTCGCCAACGGCCTGCGCGCCGCCGGCGTGGCCCGCGGCGACGTGCTGCTCGTCGTGCTCGACAACCAGGTCGCCGTCTGGGAGGCGCTGCTGGCCGCGATGAAGCTCGGGGCGGTCGTCGTCCCGACCTTCACCACGGTGTCCGCGGCCGACCTGGCCGACCGGGTGGAACGCGCCGCCGTGCGGCACGTCATCACCACCGCCGAGCTGACGCCCCGGTTCGCCGGCCTGCCCGACCACGTCACGCGGATCAGCGTCGGCGGCCCGGTCGCCGGCTGGCTGGACTACGACGACCTGCGCTCGGCGTCCGCCGACTTCGTGCCGGACGGCCCGACCCGCGCCGAGGACCCGCTGTTCCTCTACTTCACGTCCGGCACCACGTCGAGGCCGAAGCTGGTGCCCCACACCCACGTCAGCTACCCGGTCGGGCACCTGTCCGGCATGTACTGGAACGGCGTGCGGCCGGGCGACGTGCACCTGAACGTCTCGGCGCCGGGCTGGGCCAAGCACGCGTGGAGCAGCTTCTTCGTGCCCTTCAACGCCGAGGCGACGTTGTTGAGCGTCACCGCGGACACGACCGAGGAACTGCTCGACCACATGGTGCGCCACCGCGTCACCACGTTCTGCGCGCCGCCGACCGCGTGGCGGATGCTCATCCAGCACGACCTGCGCCGCTGGCCGGTCCGGCTGCGGGAGGCGGGCAGCGTCGGCGAGCCGCTGAACCCCGAGGTGGTGGAGCGGGTCCGCGACGCGTGGGGCGTGACCGTCCGGGACGGCTACGGCCAGACCGAGACGACGGCGCAGATCGGCAACACCCCGACCCTGCCGGTGCGCCCCGGCTCGATGGGCAAGCCGCTGCCGGGCTACGAGATCGTGCTGGTCGACCCGAACACCGGCGCGGTGGGCGACGAGGGCGAGATCTGCGTGGCGCTGTCGCCGGACCGGCCGGTGGGCGTGATGCCCGGTTACGTCGGCGACGACGAGAAGAACGCGCGGACGTTCGCGGGCGGCTACTACCACACCGGCGACATCGGGCGCCGTGACGAGGACGGCTACCTGCACTACGTCGGGCGCACGGACGACGTGTTCAAGTCGTTCGACCACCGCATCTCGCCGTTCGAGCTGGAGAGCGTGCTGCTGGAGCACGAGGCGGTGGCCGAGGCCGCCGTGGTGCCCGCGCCCGACCCGGTGGGCCTCGTGGTGCCCAAGGCGTACGTGGCGCTGGTGGCGGGCGAGACGCCGTCGGCCGACACGGCCCGCCGCATCCTCGACCACGCCCGGGCGAACCTCGCGCCGCACCAGTGGGTGCGCCGCCTCGAGTTCGCCGTCCTGCCGAAGACCACCTCGGGGAAGATCCGCCGCGCCGAGCTGCGCGCCCGTGACGTCGAACGGGCCGCCGGCGTGGAGTTCGCCGAGGTCGAGTACCTGGCCGACGACCTGCCCGCGGGCAGCGCCCCCGGCATCGGCCGCGCCGCCGAAACCCCGGTCGTGACGACCACCGGGACCCCGGTCGTGACGACCACCGAGACCTCCGTCGTGACGACCGCCGACATCCCCGTCCAGACCACTGCCGACACCCGCACCGAATCCGACAATTCCCTGAGGAGCAAGGACATGCGCGACATCAAGGTCTACCACTCCCTGTTCGACGGCGGCCTGCACAACGGGCAGATCGCGTGGGAGGAGTACGTGCAGCCGGGCCGCAACGCGGTGGACGTCGAGTGGCTGTACACCCAGGCGGAGACGGGTCCGGCCGGCGCGGAGGCGTACATCGCGCACTTCAAGCCCGGCTCGCACGGCGACCTGCACGAGCACCTGGGCTTCGAGGTGCTGCTGATCCTGGAGGGCGAGCTGCACAACGACAACGGCGACCGCTACCCGGCGGGCACGCTGTTCGTCGAGAAGCCGGAGAGCATCCACCAGGTCTCCAGCCCGACCGGCTGCTTCGCGCTGGTGATCCGGGAGAAGGGCACCCGCCGCATCATCGACGACCCGGTCGAGGGCGCGCAGTCCGCCTCGGTGTCGGCGGACTCCGTCTCTGCCGGCTGACCCCCGCGCACCGCGATTTCCCCACGGGCCTCCCGTCCGTGGGGAGATCCCCCTCCCCCCTCACGGCCGTGGGGCCCCACACCCCACGGCCGTGATCCCCCTTGCCGAGCTGTCCCCTTCAACGCCATCATGTAACGGGTTCAACCCGTTACATGCGCCCGCCGGAGCTGTCGGTTCCGCACGAAGACCAGGAGAAGCGATGTCCCAGACCCAGGACCGGCCGGCGCTCGCGCCACCGCCCACGACCGAGGTCGTGATCGGCCGGACCGGAAAGCCGCACTCGCCCCGCTACCGGTGGGGCATCCTCGGGATCGGCATCTTCGCCCAGGCCGCGTTCAGCGCCACGTTCCAGGGCATCCCGACCTCGGGGTCCATCCTCCAGGCCGCCTACGGCTACTCGCTGTCCGAGCTCGGCCTGGTGCTCGCCGCCGTGACCGCGGGCATCTTCATCACCGACGTGTTCTGGGGCATCCTGTCCGACCGCATCGGCGAGCGGAAGGTGCTGATCGTCGGCCTCTCCGGCACGACGCTGACCCTCGCGTACGTCACCGCGTTCCTGGTGCCGAGCGCGGACGTGGCGCCCGCCGCCTGGGCCCTGGCCGTCGTGCTGTTCCTGTCCGGGGCGCTCGGCGGCTGCGTCAACGGCGCGTCGGGCCGCGCGGTCATGGGCTGGTTCCCGCCGGACAAGCGGGGTTTCGCGATCAGCCTGCGGGTGGCCGCGGTGCCGGCCGGTGGCGCGCTGGGCGCGGCGATCATGCCGACGCTCGCCGTCGGCGCCGGTTTCCGCTGGGTGTTCCTGTTCCTGACGCTGTTCATGGCGGCCGCGACGATCGCCGTGATCGCGTGGCTGGACGAGCCGCCGCTGGCCCGCACCAAGGCGTCCGACGGCGTGGCCGCGACGACGTTGCCGAACCCGTTGGTGCGCTGGGACATCTGGCGCGTCGCGATCGTGGCGTTCCTGCTGGACCTGCCGCAGTTCACCGTGCTGACGTTCGGCTCGGTGTTCCTCACCTCCGTCATGGGGCTGCCGATCGAGGGCGTCGTGGTGGCGCTCGTCGTCGTGCAGGTGCTCGGCGGCGCGTCCCGCGTGTGGAGCGGCCGGTGGACCGACCAGCGCGGCGGCCGGTACCGGCGCACGCTGGTCCGCGTCTACAGCTGGCTGATCGCCGCGGCCTTCGTCGGCGTGGCGCTGCACGAGGTCGCGCCCGGCTGGCTGGTGGTCGGCCTGTTCGTCGCGGCCGGGTTCCTGGCCTGCGGCTGGCACGGCGTGCACTACGCGGAGATCGCCACGATGGCGGGCGCCGAGCGTTCCGGCACGGCGCTGGGACTGGAGAACACCATGGTCTTCGGCGGCGCGTTCGTCACGCCGCTGCTTATCCCGCTGGTGCTCGCGGCGTCGTCGTGGCCGGTGGTGATGGTGCTGGTCGGCGCGGTGCCGGCGGTAGCCTCGGCCTTGTTGATGCCCCGCGAGCAGCCGGTCCGCTGACCCGGTCCGCCGGGACGCCGGCTTCGAGGAGGACGCGCGTGACACCGCCGACCGCGAGCCGGCTGGGACTCGACCTCGTCGCGACGGTGCGCAGCCGCCTCGGCGGCGCACCCCGCGACGACCTGACGAGCCCGGCGACCCTGGCCGCGTGGCTGGCCGCGCGCGGCATGTCGCACTGCGCCGACCCCGACGAGGTCGACCTCCGGGAGTTCCGGGCGCTGCGCGAGACGGCGTACCGGCTCCTGGAGGTCGTCGTCGACGGGACGCGCGCCCGGCCTGCGGACGTCGAGTCGGTCAACCGGTGGGCCGCGCACCCGCCGCCCGCCGTCCGCCTGCGCGCCGAGGACCTCCCCGACGGCCGGACCGACCTGCGCGCGGAACCGGTCCGGCCGACGACCGCGCAAGTGCTCGGCCTCGTGGCCCGCGACCTGGTCGACCTGGTCACGGGCCCGCAGCGCGACCGGCTGCACCAGTGCGAGGCCGAGGTCTGCGGCAGCTTCTTCGTGGACACCTCCCGGGCCGGGAGGCGGCGCTGGTGCTCCGCCGCCACCTGCGGGAACCGGATGCGGGTGGCCGCGCACCGCAGTCGTGCGCACGACTGAACCGCGTCCGTGCCGATCGTGATGAAAGCGGTGCCGCCGTGATCTACCTGCACACCACCGCGCTGCTGCGCCTCGCCTCGGGGCGCGGCGGCGCGGCGCTGTCCGCCTTTCCGCCCGCGCGGTCCGGTGAATTGGCCGCGTTCAGCTCGTTGACCCGCGTGGAGGCGGCCGGCCGCGGCACGCGGCGGCGGGTGGACCGGTTGCTGGAAGACCCGAGGTTTCTGGAAATACGGGTGTCCGCACTGATTCTCGACCTCGTGGACCTCGTGGCGGACGACGGCCTGGACACCCGGCGTGCGGTCCACCTCGCCACCGCGTTGAGCCTGCGCCCCGTCATCACCGCGTTCTTCAGCCACGACCGGCGGCTGAACGCCGCGGCGCTGGCCCACGGGCTGCCGCCGCCCGCACCGCGGCTTGCCGAAGCGCCGGGATCGCACATGAAACATGAGATGCGCTCGGTATTACGCAGAGTTCCGCACAACTTTCGTTTTACGAATCGAGACCACCCGAACGGTCTATGACGCAAAGTAGTGGGGTGGATATGATCTGTCAGGGCGTGAAGAATCACCGCGCTGTAGTCCCGCGCGGTCGCCCCGGTCCCTTTGTAGTAATGAGGGACTTTCGAGGAAAGAATAATAGAATGCCATTCTGACGGTGGCCGCTGAACGAGAGCAGTTCCTGGGGGAGGAATAGCTGTGGACGTCAGGCAGTTAGCCGCTTTTCGCGCGGTGGCGCAGACCCGGAGCATCACGCGGGCCGCCGCGGCACTGGGCTACTCGCAATCGGCGGTCACCACGCAGATCAAGGGCCTGGAGTCGGTCGTCCGGGCGCGCCTGTTCGAACGGAGGCGGGACGGTGTTCGGCTGACGGCCAGCGGCGAGCGGTTCCTGCCGTACGCGACCAGGCTGCTCCGGCTCACCGAGGAGGCGCGCTCGGCGGTGGCGCCGGAGGCCGTCCTCGGCGGCACGCTCACCATCGGCGCCAGCGAGTCGATCACCACCTACCGCCTGCCCGACGTCGTGCGCCTGTTCCACGCGGCGCACCCGAAGGTGCGCCTGTCGCTGCACACCTTCCACGAGGGGCCGGAGGCGATGGTGGCGGCGCTGGGCCGCGGCGACATCGACGTCGCGCTCACCCACTCCATCGACCCCGGCCCGACCGGTCCCGCGACGCGGCGGCTGGCGACCGAGGAGCTGGTGCTGGTCGCGACGCCGGACCACGCGCTGGCCCGCCGCGCCGCCGTGACCACCGAGGACCTGAGGTCGGCGCCGACGCTGATCGTGCAGTCGGCGTGCGTCTACGACACGATCCTGCGCACCGAGCTGACGGCCGTGGGCCCGCGCGTGGTGCCGCCGCTGGAGTTCGGCACGATCGAGGGAGTCAAGATCGCGGCCCTGTCCGGCCACGGCGTGGCGCTGCTGCCGCGCGTCACCGTCACCGGGCTGCTGGACACGGGCGCGCTGGTCCAGCTGCCGTGGGCGCCCGCCGTCACGGTCGCCAGCTACGTGGCGTGGGACGAGGAGCAGTGCGACCCGGCCATGCTGAGCGCGTTCGAAGCGGTGCTGGACCGGGTCGCGGCGGGCTGGGCGTGCTCGCCGGCGTGCGCGGAGGTCGGCTCGCTCAGCGCGTGATCACGCCCTCCAGGTGCGGTCGGTCGGACCAGAGCGCGAACCGCCACCCGTCGCCCGTTCCCGACGACGAGAAGTCCACCTCGCCAGGCAGCAGGACAGGAGCCTTGAACCGCACGTCGACCTCGTACGCGTCGGGCAGCCGACCCTCGAAGGCCGCCAGGCACCGCGCCTTCGACCACATCCCGTGCGCGATGGCACGGGGGAAGCCGAACGCCTTCGCGGCGAGCGCGCGCAGGTGGATCGGGTTCCGGTCGCCGGACACGTCCGCGTACCGCCGCCCGAGGTCGTCGGGCAGCCGCCACGACGCCGTGGGGGTGGGCGGGCCCACGTGCGCGGGCGGGCTCGCGTGCGCGGCCGGCGCCGCCGACGTACCGCCGCTCCGGCGAAGATATGTCGACACGTCGACCCACACCTCCTCGCCGTCCACCGACGCCGTGGTCACCACGTCGAACTGCCGCCCGCGTTCGTGCGGCCGCAGGTCCGCGAGCGCCACGTGCAGCGACAGCGGCTCGGACACCGCGATCGGCCGGTGCTGCCGGATGCGGTTGGCGACGTGCACCAGGCCGGGCAGCGGGAACGGGAAGCCGGGGCCGGTCATCAGCCGGACCTGGGACTCGAACCCGAGCACGTGGGGGTAGGTGATCGGCAGCTCGTCGCGCACGCCGAACCCGCAGACCTTGTTGTAGCGGGCCAAGTGCGCCGGGTCGACGGTGACGTGGACGTCCACAGTGGACTCCGGCAGCGCGGTGCCGCGCCGGGTGAACCCGGTCAGCGCCGCCTTCGCGTACAGGAGGGTCAGGTTCGCCATCACGCCCCCAGCAGGCTCTGCCCGCACACCCGGACGACGTTGCCGTTCACGCCGGACGACGCCGGGTGCGCGAACCACGCGATGGTCTCGGCGACGTCCACCGGCAGCCCGCCCTGCGACAGGCTGTTCATCCGCCGCCCGGCCTCGCGGATGAGCAGCGGCACCGCCGCCGTCATCCGCGTCTCGATGAACCCCGGCGCGACCGCGTTCACCGTGGCCCGCCCCGCGACCCGGCCGGACAGCGAGTCGACCAGGCCGATCACGCCCGCCTTGGTGGTGGCGTAGTTCGTCTGGCCGACGTTCCCGGCGATGCCCGCGATGGACGACACGCCGACGACCCGCCCGTTCGCGCGCACCGCGTCGGCGGCGAACAACGCCTCGGTGACCCGTTCGACGGAGGCCAGGTTGACCGCGACGACGGCGTCCCACCGGGCCGCGTCCATCCGGCCGAGCGTGCGGTCGCGGGTGATGCCCGCGTTGTGCACCACGACGTCCACGCCGCCGTGCCGCTGCTCGACGTGCTCGACGATCCGCGCGGGCGCGTCCGGCGCGGTGATGTCGAGCTGCACCGCCGACCCGCCGACCCGGTTCGCCACCGCGGACAGCTCCTCGCCCTGCGCGGGCACGTCCAGGCAGACGACGTGCGCGCCGTCGCGGGCCAGCACGTCGGCGATCGCCGCGCCGATGCCCCGCGACGCGCCGGTGACCAGCGCGACCTTCCCGGCGAGCGGCCGGTCCGGGTCGGCGGGCGCCTCCACGTCGGCCGGGCCGATCCGGATCACCTGGCCGGACACGTACGCCGACCGTCCCGACAGGAGGAACCGCAGCGTCGAGTCGATCGCGTCCTCGGCGCCGGGCGCGACGTGCACCAGCTGCGCCGTGCCGCCCCGCTTCAGTTCCTTGCCGACGCTGCGGGTGAACCCTTCCAGCGCGCGCTGCGCGATCCGCGACTCCGCCTGCTCGGGCGGCGTGCCGAGCACGACGACCCGTCCGCACGGCGCGAGGGACCGGATCACCGGCTGGAAGAACTCGTACAGCTCCCGCAACCGCTCGACCGAGTCGATGCCGGACGCGTCGAACACCAAGGCGCCATAACGCCCGCCCGCGCCCGCCGACCCGCCCGCGCCCGCCGACCCGCCCCGCGCCGCCGATGCGCCCCGGTCCGCCGACCCCGCCTGGGCCGCCGACCCGTCACCCCCGACCGACCCGGCTCCCGCGCCCGACACCACGTCCAGCCCGAGAGCCTTCACCGCCGCGCCCACCGGACCCACGAGCCGCCCGCCGCCACCGAGCAGCACCGGTCCGTCCAGTGGAGGCTGGGTGGGTGAGTGGCGGCGCAGCGGGTACGGCTCGGGCAGCCCCAGCTTGCCCACGACGAACCGCCCGAACCCGGACCTGGCGAACGACTGGTAGCGATCCATGCCCACATCACACTCCCTACTTACTAGTAAGTCTACTGGTCAGTAGGTAACATTGGCAGCGCAAGCCCCACCACTCCGGAGGACGACATGGCGCGAGTAGCGATCCTCGGCGGCAACCGCATCCCGTTCGCCCGCTCGAACGGCCCCTACGCCACCGCGTCCAACCAGGACATGCTCACCGCCACCCTCGACGGCCTGGTCAGCCGGTTCGGGCTCCAGGGCGAACGGCTCGGCGAGGTCGTCGCGGGCGCGGTCCTCAAGCACAGCCGCGACTTCAACCTGGTGCGCGAGGCCGTCCTGGGCAGCAGGCTGTCCGCCGACACGCCCGCGCACGACCTCCAGCAGGCGTGCGGCACGGGCCTCCAAGCCGTGATCGCGGTCGCCAACAAGATCGCGCTCGGCCAGATCGAGGTCGGCATCGCGGGCGGCGTAGACACCACCAGCGACGCCCCGATCGGCGTCAACGAGGACCTGCGCGGCGTGCTGCTGGAGCTCAACCGGGCCCGCGGCGCGGGCGCGAAGCTCAAGGCGGCGCTGAAGCTGCGCCCGAAGCACGTCGTGCCGGACGTGCCGCGCAACGGCGAGCCGCGCACCGGCCTGTCCATGGGCGAGCACGCGGCGATCACCGCCCGCGAGTGGGGCATCGGGCGCGAGGAGCAGGACGAGCTGGCCGTCGCGAGCCACCGCAACCTCGCCGCCGCGTACGGGCGCGGGTTCTTCGACGACCTGGTCACGCCGTTCCTCGGCCTGACCCGCGACCAGAACCTGCGGCCCGACTCGTCGGTCGAGAAGCTGGCCCGGCTGAAGCCGGTGTTCGGCCGGGGCGAGGGCGCGACGATGACGGCGGGCAACTCCACGCCGCTCACGGACGGCGCGTCGGCCGTGCTGCTGGCGTCGGAGGAGTGGGCCGCCGCGCGGAACCTGCCCGTGCTGGCCTACCTGACGTTCAGCGAGACGGCCGCGGTCGACTACGTGCACGGCGGCGAGGGACTGCTCATGGCGCCCGCCTACGCCGTGCCGCGGATGCTCGCGCGGGCCGGGTTGGCGTTGCAGGACTTCGACTTCTACGAGATCCACGAGGCGTTCGCGTCGCAGGTGCTGGCGACGTTGAAGGCGTGGGAGGACGCCGACTTCTGCAAGGGCAGGCTCGGCCTGGACGGCCCGCTCGGCCCGATCGACCGCTCGAAGCTGAACGTCAACGGCTCGTCGCTGGCCGCCGGCCACCCGTTCGCCGCCACCGGCGGGCGGATCGTGGCGACGTTGGCCAAGCTCCTGGCCGAGCGGGGCAGCGGTCGCGGGCTCATCTCGATCTGCGCTGCGGGTGGTCAGGGCGTTACGGCGATCGTGGAAAAGTAGTTCCGTGCACTAGGCCGAACGGGTGTTAGGGGTAACACAACGCGTTCTCGTTCCGTTTCCAATGCATGAACCACTCACGGCTCTTCGCCGCAGTCGTGCTTGTGGCGGCGTCCTGCGCTGCTTGCGGGGAGACGTCCCGCGAAGCGACCACCGTCCGCATCGGTGTCACCGCGTCGTCCAACGAGCCCCGCGTCGCGCTGACCAGGACCGTCGTCGACCGGCTGTCCGCCGCCGTCGACCAGGGCGTGACCAGGGTCGTCGTCTACCGGCAGGGCCAGGCGTCCGGCGCCGCGCACTCCGATGAGGACTTCACGGTCCGCGACGGCAACGACATCGAGGACGACGACGCGCTGCGCGAGCTGGGCTTCGAGCAGAACCTCAACCGGCTGGCCGGCGAGCTGACCCAGCTGGGCGGCACGACCCCGGAGCTGGACCCGCTGTCGGTGCTCGCGGACATGGCGACCAGCCCCGGTCCGGAGGTGCTCGTGCTGCACAGCAGCGGGTTGCAGACGACCGAGCCGCTGGACCTGACCCGGCTCGGCCTGGACTTCGACCTGGCCTCCGTGGTCGCGTCCGTGCCCGACGACGCGGTGCCGGAGCTGACCGGCAAGGACGTGATCTTCTCCGGCCTCGGCCAGGTGGCCGGCGCGCAACGCCCCCTGCCGCCGGGCGCGCAGGCCGCGTTGGTCGACCTGTGGCTCGGGATCTGCGCGAAGTTCGGTGCGAAGAGCTGCACGCACGACACCGAGCCCGTGCCGGGCGGCGCGTCGATCGGCCGCGCCGAGGTGCCGACGGTGGACATCGGCGACGTGGTGCAGCAGGACGCGCTGGTGCACATCCCCAGCTCCCTGCTGTTCAAGGCGGGCAGCGACCAGCTGGTGCCGGGCGCGCGCGAGGTGCTACAGGGGGTGGCGGAGAAGTTCGACGGCCGCACCACCGCGCGGGTGATCAGCCGCACGGCCAGCTCGGCGTCCGCCGAGGCCGCGGCCGACCTGACCCAGCGGCGCAGCCAGCGGGTGGTGGCCGAGCTGGTGGACCTCGGCGTGAGCCGGTCGGCGATCACCGAGGTCGTCGGGGCGGGATTCTCGTCACCGCTGGCCGTCGACCTCGACGCGTACGGCGAGCTGATCCCCGACGCCGCCGCGCGCAACCGCTCGGTCGTGATCGAGCTGGCCTCGCCGCGCTCCAGCAGCTGACCGCCCGCCCGCCGCCCGGTGACGTGAGCCGCCCGGCGGCGGGGCGTGGTGGCCGGCGATCAGTCCAGCAGGGTCCACGACGCCGTGCAGCGGACCGTGACCACGATGTTCTGCGCTTCGAGGTTGAGCTGGTCCATCCCCGGCGGCACGCCGGGCGCGCCGCCGAACGCGGCCATCCCCATCCGCGCCGACTCGGCCGCCCACACCTCCGCGTCGCCGTCGGTCAGCCGCTGGAGCGGGCCGAGGCGCGCGCCGAGCGCTTCGACGTACCCCTCCGCCCGCCGCCGCGCGTCCTGCACGGCCGCGCGCTGCGCCTCGCGCACCGCGTCGACGTCGTCCTTGAGCTGCCAGGTCGGTCCGTTCAGCCAGGTCGGCTCGGCGACGACGAGCGCGCCGAGCAGGTCGTCCAGCCCGGTCAGGTCGTCGACCCGCACCACGTAGTTCTGCGCGGCCCGGCTGCCGGAGCGGCGCTTGCCGTTCCAGTTGTCGTGGACGTCGAGCCGGCGCGACCGCACCTCGACCCCCGGTCGCCGGAACGCGGGCTCCACCCCGGCGACCCGCGCGGTCAGCGCGTCCACCGCCTCGTTGCGCGTCGAGCCCGTCGTCTCGAAGCTCACGTGCACCTCGGCGCGGTCGGCGGTCCGCTCGACCTTGCCGACGCCCTTCGTCACCACCTCAGCCATGCCGCCGACGCTACCCGCCATGCCGTTCCATAGTTCTATATAGCTCGATCACTAGATTGACCGATACCGCGCGACACGGTCGAAGTATTGGATCGGCCCTAGACACCTCGATACCGTCCGAGGATGGACCCGGTGCGCAACCCGTTCGCCCCCGGCGCGGGCCAACGGCCGCCAGAGCTGGCGGGACGCGACAAGGAGCTGGGCGCGTTCGAGGTGGTGCTCGAGCGGGTCGCGCGCGGCCGGCCGGAACGCAGCCTCGTGCTCACCGGGCTGCGCGGCGTCGGCAAGACCGTGCTGCTGGGCGAGCTGCGGTCGATGGCGCTCAAGCGCGGCTGGGGCGCCGGGAAGATCGAGGCGCGGCCCGAGGCGGGGTTGCGCCGGCCGTTGTCCGCGGCGCTGCACCGGGCGATCCGCGACCTGGCCGTGCGGCACCGCGCGCCGGACCGGGTGGAGGCCGTGCTGGGGGTGCTCAAGGCGTTCGCGCTGCGGTCCAACCCGGAGGACGCGAAGCTGCGCGACCGGTGGCAGCCGGGCATCGACGTGCCGGCGGCGGTCGGCCGGGCCGACTCCGGCGACATCGAGATCGACCTGGTGGAGCTGTTCACCGAGGTCGCCGAGCTGGCGCAGGACGTGGGCGCCGGCGTGGCGCTGCTGATCGACGAGATGCAGGACGTGCGGGCGGACGACATCTCGGCGTTGTGCGCGGCCTGCCACGAGCTGTCGCAGTCCGGCGCGCCGCTGGTCGTCGTCGGCGCGGGGCTGCCGCACCTGCCCGCCGTGCTGTCGGCGTCGAAGTCCTACTCGGAGCGGCTGTTCCGGTACGTGCGGATCGACCGGCTGTCGCGGGAGGACGCGGACCGGGCGGTGCTCGCGCCGGTCGACCGCGAGGAGGCGGGCATCGAGCCGGAGGCGCTGGACGCGCTGTTCGACGCGTCGGGCGGCTACCCGTACTTCATCCAGGCCTACGGCAAGGCGGCGTGGGACGCGGCGCCCGCCGACCCGATCACCGCGGTGGACGTGGCGGTGGCCGCCCCGGAGGCGGACGCCGAGCTCGCGGTCGGGTTCTTCGGGTCGCGCTACGAGCGGGCGACGCCGGCCGAGCGGGAGTACCTGCGGGCGATGGCGGAGCTGACCGACGGCAAGGACGCGGGCGTGAACACCGCGCAGGTGGCCGACCACCTGGGGCGCAAGCCGTCGTCGTTGTCGCCCGCGCGGGACAGCCTGATCAAGAAGGGGCTCGTGTACTCGGCGGAGCGCGGGCAGATCGCGTTCACCGTGCCGCACTTCGGGCGGTTCCTGCTCGGCCGCGAGGACTGATCGTCGTCCCGACCTGCGGTTACCCGTTGGCTTCGGTCGCATCGGGCGATCTAGCGCGCACGTTAGAGAGTTGTCGGGTCGCCGTCCGGTCAGCGAGGTGTACGCCAGGCGAATCGTCGGGAGCGGAGGCGTTACGGCCGATGATTCGCCGGTATGTGCGACACCTCACCGGATAATCGGGTGATTTCCTGCTCTGGAGGGTGCATACTTGAGGCACACCACCGAGAGAGACCTTTGAGAGGGATGAACCCCCGATGAACTTCACTGCGAAGCTCCGCGCTCGTCGTGTCGAGGCTCGCAACCGCAAGGCTGTCGCCCGAGCGATCGACATGGCGCCCACCCCGGCCATGCGTCACGAGCTCATGGCGATCGCACAGGCCCAGGTGACCTCCCTCCGCTGAGGGTGGACCTCCCGGCGCGCGTGACGACCACCCGATCGACACCGGGTGCGCGCCCCGTCGTCCGCGCACTGGCGAAGGGGGACGATGAAGCCCTGCCGCACCTCCCGCGCGGCAGGGCTTCGTCACATGTCGAAACGTGATCTCTGTCACACCCGATAGAGGGTGTAACAGTCCACGATCGGGTATCGATGTGTCAGGTGACCCCGCGATGCTGTCGGACCCCCGACCTGGCAGCACCGCGGGGTTTCCCATGTCCGGCCCCGTGCCCGGCTAACCCGCCGTGGCCGAGCCGTTCCAGGTGTCGTCCCGTCTGCGGGCGCGCCTGATCATCACTGCATCCCCCTGCGTGTTCGTCGTCCCCCAATGGACCACTCCATCGTGCCATCGGGGTACGACAGTTTCGTGAACGTTTGCTGAGAGCATGACCCGATGACGCCCCCGCTCCTGGTCGTGGACGCGGCCAACGTCGTCGGCTCCGTGCCGGACGGCTGGTGGCGCGACCGCGCCGGCGCCGCCGCCCGCCTCCGCGACGACCTCGCCACCGTCGCCGAGCAAGGCCTCCCCACCCTCCCCGGCCCCCTCGACGTCGTCCTCGTCGTGGAGGGCAAGGCCCGTCACGTCGAGTCGATCCCCGGCGTCCGCGTCGTGCCGGCCCCGGGCGACGGCGACGACACCATCGTGGAAGTCGTGAGAACCGAATCCACCGACCGCCCGTGCACCGTGATCACCGCCGACCGAGCCCTCCGCGCCCGCGTGACAGCCCTCAACGCCACCGTCCTGGGCCCGAGGACAATCCGCCGCCCCTGACCGCGGACGCCCATCCGGGCCAGGCGTCGGGCTCCAGCTCGCGGAGCCACCTCACGAAGTTGTCCAAGCAGGTCAACCGCTCCGGCTCCAGCGGGTCGGGGCTGAAGTGCATGACCTCGTCGCGCACGACGCGCACCTCGTTCAGCGCTCCGATGAACACCTGCCGGTTGAGCTGTGTGACGCCCCAGTGGTCGTCCTCGCCCGCCTTCCGCGCTGAGGTCCCGCCTCGCAGGAACCGGTCCGCGGCCGGCCTCACGACTTCCGGTACACCTCGCGTCGATGCGCCACTCTCACGATCGTCACCAAGACCTTGGTGTCCTCGACCTGGTAGATCACCCGGTGGTCGCCGACCCGGATGCGCATCACGCCCGCGGGCCGGCCGGCGAGCGCACGACATCCCGGAGGGCGGGGATCGGCTCCCAAGGTCGTCACTGCCAGGACGATCCTGCGCCCGGTCTGCTTGTCCAGCTTGCGAAGCTCCCGCAGGGCGGCAGCGGTCCACTCGATCTCATACGCCACGGGTCAGGCGTCACCGAACTCGGCGAGCACGTCGTGGTGCGGAACCCGCGGCTCGGCGGAGGCGAGTGCCTCCCGCGCGGCGGCGAGGTCGGCTTCGTCCTCCGCCGCTTCGAGCCGTCGGAGGTCTTCCATCGAGACGACGGCGGCGACCGGGCGACCGTGCCTGGTCAGGACGGCGCGTTCGTGGGCGTGCTCGACCCTGGAGACGAGGTCGCCGAGCTGGTCTCTCGCCACGCTGATCGGCATCTCACTCATCCCCAGATAGTACAAAATGGGGAAGCGCGGGGGAAGTCGTCGAATCGACGCGGCGGCCGCTCTCTTTTGCCCACATCGTGGACACCGAAATACGTCGGTGTGCGAGTCGTGTTGACTCCCGGCGTGACGACCGCACAACGCCGCCGTGCCCGCGTCCGCGCCCCCGAGCTGGTGGGCCGCGGGTGGCTCAACACGGGCGACCGCGAACTCAAGCTGGCCGACTTGCGCGGCAAGATCGTCCTGCTCGATTTCTGGTCCTTCTGCTGCATCAACTGCCTCCACGTCCTGGACGAGCTGCGCCCCCTCGAAGCCGAGTTCGCCGACGTCCTCGTCACGATCGGCGTCCACTCGCCCAAGTTCGTCCACGAGGCGGAGTCGGCGGCGCTCGCGGCGGCCGTGGAGCGGTACGAGGTGGAGCACCCCGTGCTGGACGACCCCGAGCTGACGACGTGGCAGAACTACGCGGTCAAGGCGTGGCCGACGCTCGTCCTGGTCGACCCCGAGGGGTACGTGGTGCACGTCGCCGCCGGCGAGGGCCACCTCGACGCGCTGCGCCAGGTCGTCTCCGAGCTCGTCACCGAGCACGACGCCAAGGGCACCCTCCACCGCGGCGACGGCCCGTACGTCGCCCCGCCGCCACCGGCCACCGAACTCCGTTTCCCCGCCAAGGCCATCCTGACCAGGGACAACACCCTCCTGGTCAGCGACTCGGCGCACCACGGCCTGGTCGAGCTGGAGACCGACGGCGAGACCGTCATCCGCCGCATCGGCACCGGCGAGCGCGGCCGCCGCGACGGCCTCGAACCCACCTTCTCCGAACCCGCGGGCCTCGCGCTCCTCCCCGAGGACGTCGCCGCGCGGGTCGGCTACGACGTCGTCGTCGCGGACACCGTCAACCACCTCCTGCGCGGCCTGCGCCTGGACACCGGCGAGGTCACCACGATCGCGGGCACGGGCGAGCAGTGGCGCGACGGCGCCACGGACGGCCCGGCCGACGAGATCCACCTCACCAGCCCGTGGGACGTCACCTGGTGGGAACCCGTGGGCGGCGTCGCCATCGCGCTCGCCGGCAACCACACGCTCGGCCTGTTCAAGCCCGTCGAACGCCGCCTCGAGCGCCTCGCCGGCACCACCGTCGAGGGCCTGCACGACGGCCCGGCCGACCAGGCGTTCTTCGCCCAGACGTCCGGCCTCGCCGCCGACGGCGACCGGCTCTGGCTGGTCGACAGCGAGACGTCCGCCCTGCGGTGGCTGGACGCCGACCGCACCGTCCACACCGCCGTCGGCAAGGGCCTGTTCGACTTCGGCCACCGCGACGGGCCGGCCGACCAGGCGTTGTTCCAGCACCCGCTGGGCGTGACCGTCCTGCCGGACGGCCAGGTCGCCGTCGCCGACACCTACAACGGCGCCATCCGCCGCTACGACCCGGCGACCGGCGAGGTGTCCACGCTGGTCACCGACGTCGCCGAGCCGTCCGACGCGGTCCTCGTGGACGGCGAGCTGGTCGTCGTCGCCTCCGCCGCGCACCGGCTGGAACGCCCCGTCGCGCCCGGCGCGCGCCTGGTCAGCGGCGACGCCCACCAGGTGCGCCGCCCGCCGTCGGTGATCGCGCCCGGAGAGGTGGAGCTGGCCGTCGTCTTCACCCCGCCGACCGGCCAGAAGCTGGACGACCGGTTCGGGCCGTCGACCCGGCTGGAGGTCACCAGCTCGCCGCCGGAACTGCTGGTCGAGGGCGCGGGCGTGGGCACGGACCTGGTGCGCGTGCTGCGCGTCGCCGACGGCATCGCGGAGGGCGTGCTCCACGTCGTCGCGCAGGCCGCCAGCTGCACGGACGACCCGGCCGTCGAGCACCCGGTGTGCAAGCTGGCGCGACAGGACTGGGGCGTCCCGATCCGCGTGGTGGCCGGCGGTCCACACCGGCTACCCCTGATGATGGGTGGTCTCGACGAGGGCATCTAGACTCTGCTGGTGCCCGATGTCAAGCTCCAGATCCAGATGCTCCACGACCGCGTGATGGTGCGGATCTCGCCGGAGGACGGCGAACGTCGCAGCAGCGGTGGCATCGTGATCCCGGCGACGGCCCAGATGGCGAAGCGCCTGGCCTGGGGCGACGTGCTGGGCGTGGGCACGAACGTGCGGCACGTCAAGGTCGGTGACCGCGTGCTGTTCAACCCGGAGGACCAGTTCGAGGTCGAAGTGCACGGGCAGACCTACCTGGTGATGCGGGAACGGGACGTGCACGCCACCGCGACCGAGCAGACGGACCACGGGACCGGCCTTTACCTGTGATCCGCCCGACCGTGATCGACGCGTGACGACGGCCGGGTAATCGTGACGCGGTCGGGTAAGCAGTCCCAGGACCTTGCGAGAGGCAAGAGGGGGAGCGGTGCCGGAGAACCAGCGACCGGAGTACGACGCTGAGCGGACCACGGCCATGGAGCCGGTCCGCCCGTCGGGCACCGCCTCTGAGCGCACGACGAAGATCCCGGCGAGTTCGCTCAACGAGGCGGCGTGGCCCCAGGAGGAGCCGGACGGCGAGCCCGAGGCGGCGACCGTCCGGAACGTCCCGCACCCGTCGAACGGGTCCCAGGACCCGCCGCGGAACGGTCAGCAGAACCCGCCCGCGAACGGTCAGCAGAACGCCACCGGGAACGCGCCGCAGAACGCCCAGTCGGACGCCACCCAGTACGTCCGGCCCGACGCGCGGCAGGACGCGACGCAGTACGTCCAGCAGGACGCCACGCAGCACCTCCCGCAGGACGCGTCCCAGCAGCCCACGCAGCACGTCCCCCAGCCCGGCACCCCGCCGCGGGGCGTCCCCCAGCCGGGCACCCCGCCGCAGGGCATCCCGCAGCCGGGCACCCCGCCGCGCGGCATCGACGCGACCAGGGCGATCACCACCCCGCCCGGCGGCTTCGACCGGCCGTCCCCGGCGGAGGCCACCACGGTGTTCGCCGCGCCGGTGACCCCGCCGGAGCCCGACGCCACCGTCTACGGCCCGGTGATGGTCGACAACACCACCGAGGCCGACGAGGCCGACGCTCGCCGCAAGCGCTTGCGCAAGGGCGGTCTGATCGCCGCCGCCGTGTTCGGCGTGCTGGTCGTCCTCTACGGCCTGGACATCCTCATCTCCGGCGGCGACGTGCCCCGCGGCGTGACGGTCGCGGGCGTGGCCGTCGGCGGCCTGAGCCACGCCGAGGCAGAGCAGAAGCTCCGCGACGAGATCGGCCCCCGCCTGGCGGCGCCGGTGAAGGCGCGCGCCGGCGACGTCGAGACCGAGATCGACCCGAAGGCGGCCGGCCTGGAGCTGGACTGGGCCGCCACGCTGGACCGCGCGGGCAGCCAGCCGCTGTCCCCGATCACCCGCGTGACGTCGTTCTTCACGTCCCGCGAGGTCGGTTTCGCCACGCGCACCGACACGGCCAAGCTGTCCGCCGCGCTGGAGGGCCTGCGCGCCCAGACCGACCACGAGCCGGCCGAGGGCGCCATCCGCTTCGAGGGCGCCACGCCGATCGCCGTCGACCCGAGGCAGGGCCAGAAGCTCGACGTGGCCGCCGCGTCGGAGAAGGTGCTCGCGGACTGGGCGGACGGCGGCACGGTCGAGCTGCCGGTCGCCACCACCCCGGTCAAGACGACCAAGGAGAGCGTGCAGAAGGCGCTGGACGAGGTCGCCAAGCCCGCCACCGCCGCGCCGCTGATCGTGCAGGGCGAGGGCAAGGACGCGACGCTCACGCCCGAGCAGCTGGCCACCGTGCTGGTGTTCGAGCCCGCCGACGACGGCAGCCTGACCGCGAAGGTCGACAACGCGAAGCTCGTCGAGCACGCCGGTCCGCAGCTGAAGGACACGGAGAAGGAGGGCAAGGACGCCCAGATCGTGTTCGAGGGCGGCCGGCCGGTCGTGAAGGAGTCCGTCGACGGCCGCGGCATCGACTGGGACAAGTCCCTGACCACCGTGCTCGACGTGCTGAAGCGCGACAACGACCGCGCGATCAAGGCCGAGTACAAGCACACGCCCGCGAAGGTGACCACCGAGCAGGCGAACAAGATGGGCATCAAGGAGGTCATCGGCGAGTTCCAGACCGGTGGCTTCGTGCCCGCGTCCGGCACGAACATCCGCGTGGTGGCCGAGAAGGTCAACGGCGCGATCGTGAAGCCGGGCGAGACGTTCAGCCTCAACGCCCACACCGGCCCCCGCGGCACCGCCCAGGGCTACGTCGAGGCGGGCATCATCGAGGACGGCATCCCCGGCAAGGCGGTCGGCGGCGGCATCTCGCAGTTCGCCACGACGCTGTACAACGCGGCGTACCACGCGGGCATGAAGGACGCCGGGCACAAGGAGCACAGCTACTGGATCTCGCGGTACCCGAAGGGGCGCGAGGCCACCGTGTTCATGGACGGCGCCGGCAACAGCCTGATCGACATCAAGTTCACCAACCCGGACGAGACCGGGGTGGCGATCCAGACGATCTGGACCCCGTCCTCGATCAAGATCGTGCTGTGGGGCACCAAGAACTACGACGTGACCGGCTCGACCAGCGCTGAGTTCAACCACACCCAGCCGCAGGAGAAGAAGGTCAACAGCCCCGACTGCAAGGAGAGCCCCGGCGCGCCGGGCTTCTCGGTGACGGACACCCGCACCATCACGGACCGCCGCACGGGCCAGTCGCGGCAGGAGAGCCGGACCGTCCGGTACGACCCGCAGTACAAGATCATCTGCGAGAAGCCGCCGGGCGGCTGAGCAGGTCCGGCCCGCGCGGCCGGGGGTTCGCGGTGGCCACGACCGGGTATCACCCGATCGTGGCTACCACTGGTGAGGTGCGGAGACATCCGGCCGTGCAGGTGCTCGGACGGGCCGGGATGGTCTGTTACGGGCTCGTCCACGTGCTGCTGGCGGCGTTGACCGCGCAAGTCGTCCTGGGTGACAGCGGGGAGCGGACCGACCAGAAGGGCGCCGTCTCGGCCCTCGCCCAGACGTCGGTCGGCCCGATCCTGCTGTGGGTGCTGGCGCTGGGCCTGTTCGCGTTCGCGGGCTGGCAGCTCACCATGGCCGTCTCCGGCTACGGGTGGGTGACCAAGAAGCGCAAGCGCGTGTACCGCAAGTGCGGCTCGGTCGGCCGCGCCGTCACGGGGATCGTCATCGGCATCGCGGCGATCGGCTACGCCACCGGGTCGTCGCAGAGCAACTCGACCGAGCAGTCCCAGACGTGGACGGCGCGCGTGCTCGCGCTGCCGTTCGGCCAGGTCCTCGTGGGCGCGGTGGCGTTGTTCGTGATCGGCCTCGGCGTGGCGGTGGCCCGCAAGGGCGTGAAGAAGTCGTTCGAGGACGACCTCGACATGTCCGACCTGCCCCCGGCGACGCGCGGCTGGGTCGAGCGCCTCGGCCGGATCGGGTGGATCGGGAAGGGCGCGTCGTACGTGCTCATCGGCATCCTGGTCGGGTTCGCGGCGATCAACGCCGACCCGTCCGAGTCCGGCGGGATGGACAAGGCGCTGCACACGTTGGCGGCGCAGCCGTACGGGCTGTTCGCGCTGGCCGTGATCGCGATCGGCTTCCTGGGCTTCGGCGCCTACTGCTTCGCCGCCGCCAAGGCGCACAAGGGCTGAGCACGCCGGAGGGCGGCACCCGTGCTGGGGCGCCGCCCTCCGGCGTGTCCGTCGTGCTTGAAGCGTTCGCAACCGCCCCGAACGACGCTCAGCACGCCGTCCCTCAGCACGCGTCGGTCAGAACGACGCCTCGTCCACGTCCATCAGCGCGTTGTCCGTCGCCTCGGCGATCTTGCGGCGCGCGGTCAGCTCCGGCAGCACGGACTTCGCGAAGAACGACGCCACCGCGACCTTGCCCTCGTAGAACGCCTTGTCCTTGGCCGACACCTGGCCGTCGAGCTTGCCCAGCGCCACGTCGGCCTGGCGCAGCAGCAGCCAGCCCACCAGCACGTCGCCCGCGGTCATGAGGAGGCGGACGGTGTTCTGGCCGACCTTGTACAGGTTGCGGACGTCCTCCTGCGAGCTGGTCAGGAAGCCGACCATCGCGCCGAGCATGCCCTGGAGGTCTTCGAGCGCCTGCTTGAGCAGCGCCCGCTCCTCCTTCAGGCGACCGTTGCCGCCCTCGTTGTCGAGGAACTTCTGGATCTCCCCGTTGAGGAAGCCGAGCGCCTGGCCCTTGTCGCGGATGATCTTCCGGAAGAAGAAGTCCAGCGACTGGATGGCCGTGGTGCCCTCGTACAGCGAGTCGATCTTGGAGTCCCGGATGTACTGCTCGATCGGGTACTCCTGCAGGAAGCCCGAACCGCCCAGGACCTGCAACGACTGCGCCAGCTGCTCGTACGCGCGCTCCGAGCCGACGCCCTTGACGATCGGCAGCAGCAGGTCGTTGACCTTCTCCGCCAGCTCCTTGTCCGGGCCGCCCAGGGCGATCTTGTCCTGCTGCGTCGCGGTGTACAGGTAGACCGCGCGCAGGCCCTCGGCGTACGCCTTCTGCAGCATCAGCAGGCGGCGCACGTCCGGGTGGTTCGTGATGGTGACGCGCGGCGCGGTCTTGTCCGTCATCCGGGTCAGGTCGGCGCTCTGCACCCGCTCCTTGGCGTACGCCAGGGCGTTGAGGTAGCCGGTCGACAGGGTGCCGATGGCCTTGGTGCCGACCATCATCCGGGCGTACTCGATGACCTGGAACATCTGCGCGATGCCGTCGTGCACCTCGCCCAGCAGCCAGCCCTTGGCGGGCACGCCGTGCTGACCGAACGTCAGCTCGCACGTCGTGGACACCTTGAGGCCCATCTTGTGCTCGACGTTGGTGACGAAGGCGCCGTTGCGCTCGCCGGTCGACTCGCCGGTCTCAGGGTCGAAGTGCCACTTCGGCACGAGGAAGAGCGACAGGCCCTTGGTGCCGGGCTTCGCCTCGATGCCGGGGCCCTCGGGGCGGGCCAGCACCAGGTGCATGATGTTCTCGGTCATGTCCTGGTCGGCGGAGGTGATGAACCGCTTCACGCCGTCGATGTGCCAGGTGCCGTCGTCCTGGAGCGTGGCCTTGGTGCGGCCCGCGCCGACGTCGGAACCGGCGTCCGGCTCGGTCAGCACCATCGTGGCGCCCCAGCCGCGCTCGATCATGATCTCGGCCCAGCGCTTCTGCTGCTCGGTGCCGTTCTTGTGGACGACCGAGGCGAAGTTCGGGCCGGCCAGGTACATGTAGATGGCCGGGTTCGCGCCCAGGATCAGCTCGGAGGCCGCCCACTGGACCGAGGGCGGGATGCCGAAGCCGCCCAGCTCGTTGGGCAGCGAGAGGCGGTACCACTCGCCGTCCCACACCGCCTGGTAGGACTTCTTGAACGACTCCGGCAGCGTGGCCGAGTGCGTCTTCGGGTCGAAGACGGGCGGGTTGCGGTCGGCGTCGGCGAAGGACTCCGCCAGCGGCCCGACCGCCAGGTTGTTGAGCTCGGCAAGCACGCCGCGCGCGGTGTCCTCGTCGGACTGCTCGAACGGCCCCGTGCCGAGGTGGTCCTGCACGTTGAAGACCTCGAAGAGGTTGAACTCGAGATCCCGGACGTTGCTCTTGTAGTGACCCATCTCGTCGCTCACTCCATGCTGGTCGGGGCGGTCCCCTACTGACCGGTAACAACAGGGTATTACCTGTCAGTAACCTCGGCAAGGCCGACCGACGCGGTGTGGCGAACCAGACGGGTCACGCGCGGGCCGCGCCGCTGGCCAGGAGCCCGGCCTGGTAGGCGAGCGACACGGCGTGTGTTCGGTCCCGCGCACGCAGCTTGCGCAGGATGTTCTTCACGTGGGTGCGCACGGTCTCGACCGAGACGTACAACTCGTTCGCCACCGCCTGGTTCTCCAGGCCGTCCGCGATGAGCTGGAGCACCTCGTACTCCCGCCGCGACAGCGACCGCCGCGAGCCCGCCTCCGCCGCGGGCGTGAACCCGGCGGCCAGCGGCGCCAGCGTCGGGTCCAGGTACGTCCGGTCGACGTGCGTGCGGGAGATGGCCTGGAGGACCTCGCCGATCTCGCCGGCCCGCGGCACGAGCCCGCGCACGCCGCACGACAGGGCCGTGCGCACGAACTTCGCGGTCCGGTGCGGCTCCCGCACGAGGGAGATCACGACCAGTGTCGGATCGCCGCCGGTCAGCAGGGTGGCCAGGTGGCCCTGCGGGTCGAGCATCGAATCGACCAGCAGCACGTCGGGGCGCAGCCGCTCGTGCATCCGCACCGCGGTGTGCAGGTGACCGGTGGCGCCCAGCCAGTGCATGGCGGGCGTGCGCCGCACCACGGCGGCCAGTCCCTCGCGGAACAGGGGCACGGGGTCGACCAGCGCCACCCCGGGGCCGGGGGGACGCCGCTCCGAGCCGACCACGGGCGGACGCGGGTTGAGGACGGTTCGCATGCCGGTGCGACCTCGCGGCCGACCAGCCATGACGCGATTCGGCCGCACTACTTTCCGTATATCAGCGGCTTCAGCGTTCACGTTTCTGAACAACAGTCACGAATGTGACTCAATGAACGCCCGCGACCTTCCGCCGGCGGCAACAGCCTCGTAAGACCTACGTCACACACCCATGTGGGACGCCGCGCACCGCCGCCCCGTAACACGCGCTGCCACCCGTGGGCCGAGCACTCGTGGAGGCCTCATGGACACCCTCGACTGGGTCGTCGTCGGCGGGTACTTCTTCGTGATGGTGGCCATCGGCTACTGGTCACGCGGGCGGATCAAGAACATCGCCGACTTCTTCACCGCGGGCGGCAGGATGCCCTGGTGGCTGTCCGGCATCTCGCACCACATGTCGGGCTACAGCGCGGTCATGTTCGTGGCCTTCGCCGCCGAGGCCTACCGCCTCGGCCTCACCGTCTACATCTGGTGGGCGCTGACGATCGGCCTCGGCGTCGGCATCGGCGCGTTCCTCTGGGCCGGCGCGTGGAACCGGCTGCGCTCCAAGCACGGCGTCAAGTCGCCGCTGGAGTACCTGGCCCGCCGCTACAACGTGCCGACGCAGCAGATCATGGCGTGGGCGGGCGCGGCGCTGAAGGTCGTGGACATCGCCGCCAAGTGGGTCGCGGTCTCGCTGCTGCTCCAGGGCTTCGCGGGCGTCCCCATCTGGCTCGGCATCACGATCGTCGGCGTCGTCACGATGGTCTACTCGGTGATGGGCGGCCTGTGGGCCGACGCGCTGACCGACTTCGGCCAGTTCATCATCCAGGGCCTCGCGGGCATCGCCATGTTCGTCGCGGTCGCCGCGCACTTCGGCGGCCTCGACTTCATGTGGAAGATCTGGGACCAGCTGCCCGAGTCGCACTCCGACCCGCTGTCCGGCCAGTACACGCTGATCTTCTTCATGGCGCTGTTCCTGATCAAGACGCTGGAGTACAACGGCGGCATGTGGAACCTGGCGCAGCGCTACATGGCCGCGCCGTCCGGGGCCGCGGCCAAGCGGTCCGCGTTGCTGTCCAGCGTGCTGTGGCTGGTCTGGCCGCTGATCCTGTTCTTCCCGATGTGGGCGGCGCCGCTGATCGTGCCGGGCATGGAGGGCAACGCCGAGCAGGCCTACGTCGAGATGGGCAAGCTCATGCTGCCCGCGGGCATGATCGGCCTGGTGCTGGCCGGGTTCTTCTCGCACACCATGGCGATGGTGTCGTCGGACGCCAACGTGATCTCCGCGGTCATCACCCGGGACATGCTGCCCAGGCTGTGGAAGGGCGTGACGCGGCTCAGCGAGCCCGCGCAGCTGCAGCTGGCGCGGATCACGACGTTCGCGTTCATCGGGCTGAGCATGACGATCGCGTTGACCGCCGACACGAAGGGGTTCGTGCTCAAGGTCGTGATCGCCCTCGTGGCGGCGACGATGGGCCCGATCGCGATCCCGCTGATGCTCGGCATGCTGCCGTGGTTCAAGAAGGTCGGCCCGACCGCCGCGACCAGCTCGGTGATCGGCGGACTCGGCACGTGGGCCGTCCTGTACGTGATGCAGCAGAACAAGGTCGAGTTCGTCACCCAGGCCGTGATCGTGTCCTGGCCGCTGCTGGTGTCGCTGCTGCTCTACCTGGTGGTCGGCCTGCTCATCAAGCCCGAGCCGTCCGAGGAGCGGGCGGCGCTGGTCGACTCGCTGCGGGCCGACCCGGAGGAGGAGAAGGTGTCCGCCCGGGCCTGACGGTGTGCCGCGTTCCCGCGGGGAACGGTCATCCCCGCTGTGCGGGTGCGCCTCGCGCCCGCACAGCGGGGTGACGGGCAACCGGCGACCGCGGGGCGGGTAAAGCGGTTGCCGCCGCTCCTGCGGTCGAGGGGTGGACCAGGAGATCCGGGACTTCTACGCGCGGGGCTTCGAGCGGGAACGGCTGCGCGGCGGCAACGGGCGGCTGGAGCTCCTGCGGACGCAGGAGGTCGTGCGGCGGTTCCTCGCGCCGCGCAGCCGGGTGCTGGACGTCGGCGGCGCGACCGGCGTGCACGCGGAGTGGCTGGCGGCGGACGGGCACGACGTGCTCGTGGTGGACCCCGTGCCGTCGCACGTGGAGGCCGCCGCGGCGCTGCCCGGTGTGTCGGCCGTCGTCGGCGACGCCCGCGACCTGCCCGACGACGGCCCGTTCGACGTGGTGCTGCTGCTGGGGCCGCTCTACCACCTGCTGGAGCGCGACGACCGGGTGCGGGCGTGGCGGGAGGCGTCACGCGTGCTGCGGCCGGGCGGGGTGGTGGCGGGCGCCGTGATCGGCCGGCTCGCGGCGCTGCACGACGGGCTGCGCAAGGAGTTCCCGCTCGACACGCGCTACCGGGCGCTCGTGGAGCACTCGATGGCGACCGGCGAGCACCTGCCGCCGGCGGACACGCCCTGGTTCACCACCGCGTACTTCCACCGTCCCGAGGAGGCGGCCGACGAGGCGCGCGCGGCCGGGCTGGACGTCGTCGGGACGTTCGGGTTGGAGGGCGCCGCGTGGATGCTGCCCAACGCCGACCTCGACGCCCTCTACGACGACCCGGTGCGCTTCGAGTACCTGATGTGGTCGTTGCGCGAGACCGAGTCGGAGCCGTCCGTGCTGGGTGCTTCGGCTCACCTGATCGCCGTGGCGGCCAAGCCGTGACGTAGTGTGGGCACTAATGATTAGTGCACAAAACGTCGAGGACCCGCTGGCCCTGGAACGGCAGGTCTGCTTCGCGTTGTCCATCGCGTCCAGGAACGTGGTGGCCCTGTACCGGCCGCTGCTGGAGCCCCTGGGGCTCACCCACCCGCAGTACCTGGTGATGCTCGCCCTCTGGGGCCGCGCGCCGCTGTCGGTGAAGGAGCTGGCCCGCCTGCTCGCGCTGGAGCCCGCCACCCTGTCGCCGCTGCTGAAGCGGCTGGAGGCGATCGGGTACGTCACCCGGTCGCGGGACGCGGCCGACGAGCGCCAACTCGCCGTCACGCTGACCGCGACCGGTGCGGCGCTGCGCGAGCGGGCGCTGGCGATCCCGCCCGCCGTGGTCGAGAAGCTGGGCATGTCGCTGGACGAGCTGCGCGACCTGCACTCCGTGCTCACCAGGGTCATCGCCGCGTCGGAGCGGACGTGAGCGGGCGGCCCGGCCCGCACTTGCGGCTCTGGTACCTGCTCGGCGGCAGGCTCCCCCAGCGCCACCGCGAGTGGGTGTTCCGGCAGGCGACCAAGCCGACGTGGCTGGCGTGGTTCACCGTGCGGATGTTCCTCCAGGTGCTCCCGCTGACCGTGGCCATCACCCTGGCCCTCGTGCTCGGTCTCGGCTCGCCGCTGCCCCTGGCCATCGCGTGCGGCTCGCTGGGGCTGGTCGTGGGCGTGTACTTCGGGGTGTCGTACGCGATCGAGAGCACCGACCACCGGATGACGAAGTACGGCTACCCGGCGGGCGCGGCGGCGGCCGTGCGCAAGGAGCGGACCAAGCGCGACCAGGAGCGCTACGCGCAGGTGTGGCGCGCGGACCGTGCGGCGGAAAACGACTCCTGACCTCCACGTCCGATGTCGTAGCGTCGGCCGGCGTGGAGTGGCAGAGAGCGGTGGCCGCGGCGTTCGGCCTCGGTGACGTGGTCGAGCCGTGGACGCCGGTGGCGGGCGGGCGGTCGCACCTGATGTGGCGGCTGCGCACGTCCCGGGGCACGTGGGCGGTCAAGCGGCTGAACCGGTCGCACGAGGACTGGTGGATGCGCGACTACCGCGTGGCGGCCGCGATCCAGCTCGACGCGTGGGCGAAGGGCTTCCCCATGCCGCGCCCCGTGCACCCGCTCGAACCGGTCGCGCCCCTGCTGGCGACGTGCGGGTAGGTGACGAGGTGGCCGGCTACCTGGTGCACGAGTGGCACGACGGCGCCCCGTTGACGACGGACGCGGCGGACGTGGCCGAGTGGGTCGGCGCCACCCTCGCGTCCCTCCACCGCCTCCCTGCCGCCGGCCCGCCCGAAGGGCGACCCCACCCCGTGTCGGAGTGGCGGGAGTGGCTGGACGAGGCGCCGAACGACTTCACCGACGCCGTGCGGGCGTACCTGCCGGACATCGCCGAGGCGGGGCGGATCGCGGTCGAGACCGCCGACCTGACGCCCGTCGCCACGCACCGGGACGTCAAGCCGGACAACGTCCTCCGCACCGCCGCGGGCCCGCTGCTCGTCGACTGGGACGGCGCCGGCCCGGACCGCGCGGAGTGGGAGATCACCCGAGCCGCCCTCTACTTCAGCCACCTGGGCGAAGACCAAGCCGCCTTCACCACCGTCCTCGACGCGTACGAGGCAGCAGGCGGCCACCGTCCTCCTGCGTCCCCCACAGCCTTCGCGGGCCTGCTCCGCACCTACCTCGGAGGCGCCGCCTGGATGGTGTGGCGGGCCCTGGGCCACCGCCCGGTGACGCCCGCCGAACGGGCGGCGGCACACACCCACGCCCTGGAACTGCTGGCCGACCTGCGCACGTCCCTGACCAACCTCCCCACCTGGACGTCCCGCCTGCGCTGACCCCCGTGCCGCGAACGCGACGAAGGCCCAGGTCGACGCGACCTGGGCCTTCGTGGTGGAGCGGGTGACGGGAATCGAACCCGCCTCTACAGCTTGGGAAGCTGTCGTTCTACCAATGAACTACACCCGCGTGGTGCGTGCCCGATCATACACAAGCCGGTGGCCGCGCGGCCGGGTGCTGTCACCTAGGCTGTGCGGGTGCTGCTCAGTGACCGCGATCTGCGCAAAGAGGTCGACTCCGGCCGGTTGGTGCTGGAGCCGTTCGACGACGTCATGGTGCAGCCGTCCAGCATCGACGTCCGCCTCGACCGGTTCTTCCGGGTCTTCAACAACACCCGGTACACCCACATCGACCCCGCCATGCAGCAGGACGACCTCACCTCGCTGGTCGAGCCGGCCGACGACGAGCCGTTCGTCCTGCACCCCGGGGAGTTCGTGCTCGGCTCGACGTTCGAGCTGGTCACCCTCCCGGACGACCTGGCGGGACGGTTGGAGGGCAAGTCGTCGCTGGGACGCCTCGGCCTCCTCACCCACTCGACGGCCGGCTTCATCGACCCCGGCTTCTCCGGCCACATCACGCTGGAGCTGTCGAACGTCGCCAACCTGCCGATCACCCTCTGGCCCGGCATGAAGATCGGCCAGCTCTGCCTGTTCCGGCTGAGCAGCGCCGCGGAGTTCCCGTACGGCTCGACGCAGGCGGGCTCCCGCTACCAGGGGCAGCGCGGGCCGACGCCGTCGCGCGCCCACCTGAACTTCCACCGCACGGACACCCGCCGCTAGAGCTCCAGGTCCCCGTACCGGGCCAGCACGCGCGACCGCAGCTCCGGATCGGTCCGCGGCACGGGTTCGAGGAACACCTCGTCCAGGTCGGGGTGCGCGGCGCGCAGTTCGGCGTCGATCCGCACGCACGCCCGCTCCAGGTCGGCGGCCCCGAGCGCGTCGTCGAAGTCGAGCCGCGCGCACACCAGCACCCGGTCCGTGCCGACCGCCATCGTCAGCAGGTCCACCACCTGCTCCACCTCGGGCGCGGCCCGCAGGTCGGACCACACCGCCCGCACCAGCACCGGGTCGGCCTGCCTGCCGATGAGCAACCCCCGGTTGGTCGACGCCAACGTGTACGCGGCGAACGCGAGCAGCACCCCGATCGCCAACGACGCCACGCCGTCCCACACCGACGACCCGGTCACGTGGTGCAGCCCGAGCCCGCCGAACGCGAGCAGCAGCCCGACCAGCGCGGCCGAGTCCTCCAGGAACACCGTCTTCACGGTCGGGTCGTCCGACATCCGCAGGAACGCGGCCACCGTCCGCCCCTCGGCCCGCGCACCCCGCCGCACCTGCCGCGCGGCCTGCGTCCACGACACCGACTCCAGCGCGAACGCGATGGCCAGCACGACGTACCCGACGACGGGGTTGCCCTGCTCCTCCGGCGCGCCGAACACGGTCCGGAAGCCCTCGTAGAGCGCGAACACCGCACCGGACACGAAGATCGACACGGCGGCGAGCAGCGACCAGAAGTAGCGGTCCTTGCCGTACCCGAACGGGTGCCTGCGGTCGGCGGGCCGGGTCGAGCGCCGCAGCGCCGTCAGCAACAGGGCCTCGGTGAACGTGTCGGCGACCGAGTGCCCGGCCTCCGCCATCATCGCCGCCGAGCCGGTGATCACGCCGGCGATCGCCTTCATGACCGCGATGGCCAGGTTCACCGCCAGGGCGAGGAGAACGGTGAGCGTGCTCTCGCCGCCCTTCGACGGGTCAGGTGCCATGCCCCGACGTTAGGCCGCACGGCCGGGACCCGCCCGGCGTCGTCGTGTCTCACCCGATCGGAGCACTGCCACCGCTAGCCTGCCGCATGGGCATTTTGGTGCACGTACTGCTGACGGCGCTGGCGGTCTGGGTCGCCACGCTCGTCCCGGGCATCGACCTGGAGGGCGGGTCGACGCCCGCGAAGATCGGCACGCTGATCGGTGTCGCGCTGCTCTTCGGTCTGGTCAACGCCGTGGTGAAGCCGCTGGTGAAGTTCTTCGGCTGCCTGTTCTACCTGGTCACGCTCGGCTTGATCGGCCTGGTCGTGAACGCGCTGTTGTTCTGGCTCACGGGCTGGCTGGCGGGCGAGCTGGGCCTGCCGTTCGAGGTGAGCGGCTTCTGGCCCGCGTTCTTCGGCGCGATCATCGTGGCCCTGACGAGCTGGGTGCTGAACCTCGTCTACGACCGCGTCACCGACCGCGACTGACGAACGACGACGCCCCTCGGTCCGAAGAGGACCGAGGGGCGTCGTGCGTCCACAACGGACTAGCTGGACGCGGCCTTGTCCTCGTCCGGCAGCGGGGTGCCGGTCGGGGTCTCGTCCGTCGGGACGTCGCCGCGCTCCCTCTCCTTGCCCCGGCGCACGGCGGTCAGCAGCAGCTGCGCCACGTCCACGACCTCGACGTGCGAGCCCGCGGCCCCCTCGTTCTGACGCGCGGTGACGCCGTCGGTCAGCATCACGCGGCAGAACGGGCAGCCCGTCGCGATCTTCGACGGCGCGGTGCCGAGCGCCTCGTCCACGCGGTCGAGGTTGATGCGCTTGCCGATCCGCTCCTCCATCCACATGCGAGCGCCACCGGCGCCGCAGCACATGGACCGCTCCTCGTGGCGCGGCATCTCGCGCAGCGTCGCGCCCGACGCGCCGACCAGCTCGCGCGGCGCCTCGTAGATCTTGTTGTGCCGGCCCAGGTAGCACGGGTCGTGGTAGGTGACGTCCTCCGCGACCTCGGCCACCGGCACCAGCCTGCGCTCGCGCACCAGCCGGTTGAGCAGCTGCGTGTGGTGGACGACCTCGAACGTGCCGCCGACCTGCGGGTACTCGTTGGCCAGCGTGTTGAAGCAGTGCGCGCACGTCACGACGATCTTGCGTTGGCCGGGCGCGCGACCGTCGAACACGGTGTTGAGCACCTCGACGTTCTGCTGCGCGAGCATCTGGAACAGGAACTCGTTGCCCGCGCGCCGCGCCGGGTCGCCGGTGCAGGTCTCCTCCGGCCCGAGGACGGTGTACTCGACGCCCGCGGTGTGCAGCAGCTCGGCCACGGCCCGCGTGGTCTTCTTCGCCCGGTCCTCGAACGCGCCCGCGCAGCCGACCCAGAACAGGTACTCGGCGTCACCCAGCTCGCCGTCGAACACGGGCACCTCGAAGTCGAGGCCCTCGGTCCACGCCAGGCGGTCCTTGGCGTTCTGGCCCCACGGGTTGCCCTTGTTCTCCAGGTTCTTGAACATGCCGCCCAGCTCGGACGGGAAGTTCGACTCGATCAGCACCTGGTAGCGGCGCATGTCGACGATGTGGTCGACGTGCTCGATGTCCACGGGGCACTGCTCGACGCACGCGCCGCACGTCGTGCACGACCACAGCACCTCGGGGTCGATGACGCCCAGCTCGTCCGCGCCGCCGATCAGCGGCCGCTCGGACTCGGCCATGGCCAGCACGTCGATGGACTCGAGGCGCTTCTTGTAGTCCTCGTACTTGTCCTCGGTGAGGCCGACCTCGTCGCCCGCCATGTCCTTGGAGCCGCCGGCGAGCAGGTACGGGGCCTTGGCGAACGCGTGGTCGCGCAGCTGGGTGATGACCAGCTTCGGCGACAGCGGCTTGCCGGTGTTCCACGCCGGGCACTGGGACTGGCAGCGGCCGCACTCGGTGCACGTGCTGAAGTCCAGCCAGCCCTTCCAGGAGAAGTCCTCGACCTTGCCGACGCCGAACACGTCCTTGTCGGGGTCGGCTTCCTCCAGGTCGAGGACCTTGCCGCCGCTCATCATCGGCTTGAGCGCGCCGAGCGCGACGCCGCCGTCGTCCTCGCGCTTGAAGTAGATGTTGAAGAACGCGCTGAACCGGTGCCAGGCCACGCCCATGGTGAGGTTCTTGGCGACCACGATCAGCCAGATCATGCCGGACAGCAGCTTGGTGAACGCCATGATCGAGACCCAGTCGGGGCTCGCGGGCAGGATCGTGGACAGCGGCCCGGTGACGAACGACGACCACAGCGGCGGGTCCTCCAGGCCGGAGGCCTGCTTGAACGCCTTCACGCCGAGGATGCCGAGGCCCTCGATGATCACGACCGCTTCGACGAAGTAGGCGGCCTTGAAGCTGGAGCCCGCGAACCGGGACAGGCGGTCGGCGCGGCGCGGGTGGTTGAGCTGGCGGATGATCGCCAGCGCGACGCCGCCGACCACGGTGCCGATGCCGAGCAGCTCGACCAGCAGCAGCCACAGCGACCACGTGCCGATGATCGGCCAGTGGAAGCCGGGGTCGAACATCTCGCCGTAGGCCTCGAACAGCACCGCGGAGCCGATCAGGAAGCCCCACATCACCATCCAGTGCCAGGGACCGACGTGGCGGAGCTTCATCATCCGGGTGTGGGCGACGAACTCCACGAACAAGGTCCGCAGGCGGGGCACGACCGGCCCGTTGCGGGTCGAGTCCGGCTGGCCGAGGCGGATGATCTTGATCATCCGCAAGACACCGGCGACGAACAGACCCCAGGCGAACACGCTGACGGCGACGCCGATGGCGCCGAGGGTGAGCTGGAGGGCTCCCATTGTGGTGGCGGCCTTTCTCGTCCGTTCTCCTGGCTGGGCAGCCTACGCCCGATTACTCACCGGTAACCACTTGGACGTGGTCGATCACATAGGCGCGTTAGGGTTGTGGAACGGGTGTTCAACTAGTTGGGGGCGGCGCGTGCTGGTGTACCTGGTGCTGGCGGTGGCGATCGTGGGCGAGGTCACCGCCACGGTGTTCCTCAAGCTGTCGGAGGGGTTCAGCAAGCCGATCCCGTCCGTCGTGGTGGTCTTGGGGTACCTGGTGGCGTTCGGCGCGTTGAGCAAGGTGCTCCAGCTCGGGATGCCGATCGGCGTCGCGTACGCCATCTGGTGCGCCTTCGGGATCGCCGCGGTCGCGGGCGCCGGCGTGGTCCTGTTCCAGGAGCCGGTGAACGCGACGATGGTGGTCGGGCTGCTGCTGGTGATCGCCGGGGTCGTCGCCATCGAGGTCGGCAGCGGTGCCGCCGCCTGACGGCCGGGCGCGGCCCCACGGCGAGCCCCGGCCTGCGGTCGGGGTGACCGACGGCGCGGTGACCGACGGACGCCGGGTCCGCGGCGAGCGGCGTCGGCGGGCGATCCTGGAGGCCACCCTCCGGGTCGTCGAGCGGGACGGCGTGGCCGGCGTGAGCCACCGGTCGGTCGCCCGCGAGGCAGGCGTGCCGACCACGTCGACCACCTACTACTTCGCGACGCTGGACGACCTGCTGATCGCGACGCTGACGTGGTCGGCCGACCAGATGGCTTCGAGTTTCCGCAAGGTGCCGCCGACGCAGGCCGCGGTGGCCCGGTTCCTGGCCGACGCCGTCGGCGCCCACCGCGGCCGGACGCTGGCCGAGTACGAGCTGTACCTCCTGGCGGCACGCCGGCCGGAGCTGCGCCCGGCGGCCCGGCGGTGGCTGGAGCTGATCACCGAGGCGGTCGGTCCCTGGGACCCGGTGGCGCTGCGGGCGCTGCTCGCCGGCGTCGACGGGCTGCTGATCCAGGGGTTGATCGCGGAATTCCCCCCAATGGCGCAGGATTTCGAGCCCGTCGTGTCCCTTCTGATGCTTGGCGGATGACCTTCGCGCGGGACACTGTGGCATGAGGTTCGCCGGTCGTGAGTCGTGGCAGGTGTCGCACGGGACGAATCAGACGGTCAACACCGCTCTGTTCATCCGCGACACGCTCGCGCTCTCGGTCGACACCGTGCCCGAGCTGCCCGGGCTCGACCCGTCGGTGCCGGTCGTGGTGCCGTCCGGGGTCGACCGCGCGGCGGCGGCCGAGGAGTGGCTCGGCTGGTGGGCCGACGTGCTCGACCACGCCCGCACCGAGATGCCCGGCACCGCGCCGGACGACCCGAACGGGCAGTCGTTGCAGGTCAGGCCCGCGTTGCGGGCGGCGGTGCTGGCGTTGGGCGCGGCGGCGGCGGTGTACGACGAGCAGCACGCGACGACCCGCGGCGCGCTGCCGATCGGCGAGGTCGTCCGCGGGGTGGAGGGTCGGATCGGGCGGTACGTGCGGCCGTTCCGGCTGGTGATCACCGAGGTGCCCGTGCAGGGGCTCGTGTGGGAGCGGATGACCGAGTCGCACGTGATCGCGTCGCAGCGGTTCCTGAGCGACCCGGCCCGCTCGGCGCCCGCGCTGCGCGCGGTGGTGGAATCCCTCGCCTGACCCGCCCGGCGCCCACCTGCGTCCCGCCCCGGCCCCCCGCCCGCACGGATCAGCCGCGGTCGCGCCGTCGACCGGCCTGCGGTCCCGCCGCTGATCAACCGCGGTCCGTCGTCGGTCGCCGGGGTAGGGCCAGCCCCCGTACCGGGTCGGGGGTCTTCCTGGTGGGCCGGTCACCCCGCCGCGCCTAGCGTGAACGGCGACAACCTTGACGCCTGAGGGGGCAGCGGTGGCAAAGCGGATCGCGTTGGCGGCCGTAGTGGCGGTGGCCGCGGCGGTGGCGCTCACGTCGTGCGTGCGGCTCGTGCAGCAGAGCTTCGACGACCAGCACGAGGTGACGGGCCAGGTCACGGAGGTGCGGCTGGCGAACGGCGCGGGCGACGTCGTCCTCCGCAGCCGGGACGGGGCCACCCGGACGGAGGTCAAGCGGCGCGTCCGGTACGCCAAGGACCACGACAAGCCCAGCGGCGACTCGCACCGCCTGGACGGCTCCACGCTGGTCCTCGACGGCTGCGGCGACCGGTGCTCGGTGGACTACGAGGTCGTCGTGCCGTCCACGGACGTCCGCGTCACCGGCGAGAACGGCTCCGGCAACGTCCACCTCGAGGACGTGGCCTCGGTCGAGGTCGAGGTCGGCTCCGGCGACACCACGGTGCGCCGCGTGTCCGGGGTGGTCCGGCTGGTCAACAACTCGGGCGACATCGACGTGGCCGACGTGGCCGGCGACTTCACCGGCCGGATCGACTCCGGCAACTCCCACCTGTCGAACATGCGCGGCACGGTGACCGTCGACAACGGCTCCGGCGACGTCCACGTGCGGATGGGCGCCGCCCTGTCGGTGCGCGCCGAGTCGGGCAGCGGCAACGTCACCGTCCAGGTGCCCAGGAGCGGCGCTTACAAGGTCGACGTGGACGCGGGCAGCGGCGAGCAGGCGATCGACGTGCCGAACGACCCGAACGCCTCCGCCGAGCTGCTCGTGCGCGCCGGCAGCGGCGACGTGAGGATCGAAGCGACCTGAGCGCACCACCCCGCCGGCTCGCCCTCATCGGCCCCGGTCGGGCGCACCTCGCGTGCCGCCCGACCGGGGCCGACGGCGTTCCCGGACCCGAGCGGGTGTCCTGAATCACGCCCGGCGGGGAACACCCGAACCGCCCCGTCCGTTGGACAGGCAGAAAGATTGAGCCGGGTGGACTCAAGTCCTCCGGGGCCGGCTAAACTTGAGCCGGTACCGCTCAACGCGGGGCTCTTACAGACGCACTACCAGGAGGAATCCAAATGGCGCGAGCGGTCGGCATCGACCTGGGGACGACCAACTCCGTCGTCGCGGTTCTCGAAGGTGGCGAGCCGACGGTGATCGCCAACTCCGAGGGGTCGCGCACCACCCCGTCCATCGTCGCCTTCGCCAAGAACGGCGAGGTGCTCACCGGTCAGCCCGCCAAGAACCAGGCGGTGACCAACGTCGACCGGACGATCCGGTCCGTGAAGCGGCACATCGGCACGGACTGGAAGACCGACGACATCGACGGCAAGAGGTACACGCCGCAGGAGATCAGCGCGCGCGTGCTGATGAAGCTCAAGCGCGACGCCGAGGCGTACCTGGGCGAGGAGATCACCGACGCGGTGATCACCGTCCCCGCCTACTTCGAGGACGCGCAGCGCCAGGCCACCAAGGAGGCCGGCCAGATCGCGGGCCTCAACGTGCTGCGCATCGTCAACGAGCCCACCTCCGCCGCCCTGGCCTACGGCCTCGACAAGGGCGACAAGGAGCAGACCATCCTGGTCTTCGACCTCGGTGGCGGCACGTTCGACGTCTCGCTGCTGGAGCTGGCCGAGGGCGTGGTCGAGGTCAAGGCGACCTCCGGTGACAACCACCTCGGCGGCGACGACTGGGACCAGCGCATCGTCGACTGGCTGGTCGAGCGGTTCAAGCAGACCAACGGCATCGACCTGACCAAGGACAAGATGGCGTTGCAGCGCATCCGCGAGGCCGCCGAGAAGGCCAAGATCGAGCTGTCCAGCTCGAACAACGCCTCCATCAACCTGCCCTACATCACCGTGGACGCGGACAAGAACCCGCTGTTCATGGACGAGACGCTGTCGCGCGCCGAGTTCCAGCGCATCACCAACGACCTGCTGGAGCGCACCCGCGCGCCGTTCAACAACGTGATCAAGGACGCCGGCATCAGCGTCGGCGACATCGACCACGTGGTGCTGGTCGGCGGTTCCACCCGCATGCCCGCGGTGGCCGAACTCGTCAAGGAGCTGACCGGCGGCCGTGAGCCGAACAAGGGCGTGAACCCGGACGAGGTCGTCGCGATCGGCGCCGCCCTCCAGGCCGGTGTGCTGAAGGGCGAGGTCAAGGACGTCCTGCTGCTCGACGTCACCCCGCTGTCCCTGGGCATCGAGACCAAGGGCGGCGTGATGACCAAGCTCATCGAGCGCAACACCACGATCCCGACCAAGCGCTCCGAGATCTTCACGACGGCCGACGACAACCAGCCGTCCGTCCAGATCCAGGTGTTCCAGGGTGAGCGCGAGTTCGCCCGGGACAACAAGAAGCTCGGCATGTTCGAGCTGACCGGCCTGCCGCCCGCGCCGCGCGGCGTCCCGCAGATCGAGGTCACCTTCGACATCGACGCGAACGGCATCGTGCACGTGTCCGCGAAGGACATGGGCACGGGCAAGGAGCAGCGGATGACGATCACCGGCGGCTCCGCGCTGCCGAAGGACGACATCGAGCGGATGATCAAGGACGCCGAGGCGCACGCCGAGGAGGACAAGCGCCGCCGCGACGAGGCCGAGGTCCGCAACCAGGCCGAGACGCTCGTCTACCAGACGGAGAAGGTCCTCAAGGAGAACGAGGACAAGATCCCCGCCGAGGTCAAGGACAAGGTCACCGCGGCCATCGCCGACACCAACGAGGCGCTCAAGGGCGAGGACATCGCCAAGATCCGCACCGCGGTGGAGAAGCTGGCCACCGAGTCCCAGGCCATCGGCCAGTCCCTGTACGCCAACGCCGGACCCACGGCCGACGCCGCCGGCGCCGCGGGCGGTGCTACCGCCGGCGACGCGCCCAAGGCCGACGACGTGGTGGACGCGGAGATCGTCGACGAGGACGAGAAGAAGTGACCCAGCACGAGGAACAGCCCCACGTGGTGGTGCGCGACCGCAGGCGCGTCGACCCCGAGACCGGCGAGGTGCGCCCCACGTCGCCCGAGGACGCGGTCGACGCCCAGGCCGCCGACGCGCCGGTCGGGTCGGAGGGCGGCAAGCACGCCGCCCCCGACCAGCCGGAGCCGGACGCGGCGCAGGCCGTCGCCGACGACCCGACCGTCGAGCTGAAGGCACAGCTGGACGAGCGGACCGCCGACCTCCAGCGGCTGACCGCCGAGTACGCCAACTACCGCAAGCGGGTCGACCGCGACCGGGAACTGGTGATCGCCACGGCCAAGGCGCAGGTGGCGGGCGAACTGCTCGCCGTGCTGGACGACATCGAGCGGGCCGGCGCGCACGGTGACCTCACCGGCGCGTTCAAGGCGGTGGCCGACAAGCTGGTCGGCGCGCTGCACGGCACCGGTCTGGAGCCGTTCGGGCACGAGGGCGAGGAGTTCGACCCGTCCGTCCACGAGGCCGTCCAGCACGGCACCTCGCCGGACGTCAGCGGGCCGACCGTCACCGCCGTGCTGCGTCGCGGCTACCGGTTCGGCGAGCGCGTGCTGCGGCCCGCGCTGGTCGCGGTGACCGACCACGAGCCGGCCGCCGAGCAGCCGGTCGTCGAGCAGTCGGGCGCCGAAGAGGTCGTCGAGAAGCCGGTAGAAGAGCAGCAGCAGGACTGAGGAAGGGGGCGGCGTCCGTTGAGCGCTCGCGACTGGATCGAGAAGGACTTCTACCGCGAGCTGGGCGTTTCCTCCGACGCCTCGGCCGACGAGGTCAAGAAGGCGTACCGGAAGTTGGCGCGGGAGCTGCACCCCGACGCCAACCCCGGTGACGCCAAGGCCGAGGCCAGGTTCAAGGCGGTGTCCGAGGCGTACGGCGTGCTCTCGGACCCCGCCAAGCGCAAGCAGTACGACGAGGCCCGCCGCCTCTTCGCCGGAGGCGGCGGGTTCCCCGGCGGTTTCGGGACGGGCGGCGGCTTCGACGTCGGCGACCTGTTCGGCCGCCAGGGAGCCCAGCAGGCCGGCGGCATGGGCGGGCTCGGCGACCTGCTCGGCGGGCTGTTCAACCGCCGGGCGGGCGGCTCGGCGTCCGCGACCAGGCCGCGTCGCGGCGAGGACGTCGAGACCGACGTGCGGATCGACTTCACCGAGGCCGTCAAGGGCGCGACCGTGCCCATGCGCCTGTCGAGCCCCGCGACCTGCGGCACGTGCGCGGGTTCCGGCGCGCGTCCCGGCACGTCGCCGCACACCTGCACCAACTGCGGCGGGGCCGGTCTCGTCACCCGCAGCCAGGGCGCGTTCGCGTTCTCCGAGCCGTGCGCCGACTGCCGCGGCACCGGGCGGATCGTGGACGACCCGTGCCCCGAGTGCGGCGGCGACGGCGTGAGCACGAAGACCCGGACGCTGACCATCCGCATCCCGCCGGGCGTCGACGACGGGCAGCGGATCAGGCTGGCCGGGCAGGGCGAGCCGGGGCGCAACAACGGGCCGGCGGGCGACCTGTACGTGCGGGTCCACGTGAACCCGCACCCGGTGTTCGGCCGGTCGGGCAACGACCTGACCGTGACCGTGCCCGTGACGTTCCCCGAGCTGGCGCTGGGCGCGACGTTGACCGTGCCCACGCTCGAGGGCAAGGTGACCGTGAAGGTGCCCGCCGGCACGGCCAGTGGCCGGGTGCTGCGGGCCAAGGGCAAGGGCATCGCCAAGCGCGACGGCCAGGTCGGCGACCTGCTCATCACGCTGAACGTGGCGGTGCCGAACAACATGGATGCCGCAGCCAGGGAGGCGTTGGAGAACTACGCGTCGGCGACGGCGAAGCACGACCCGCGCGCGGAGCTCAACGCCCTGTTGGAGAAGAGGTCGGTGTGAGCTTCCCGTTCCCGCCCGGCACCGACGAGGACACCCCGTTCTTCGTCATCTCCGTGGCGGCCCAGCTGTCCGGTCTGCACGCCCAGACGCTCCGGGCGTACGACCGGCTGGGTCTGGTGTCGCCGGGTCGCACGTCCGGTGGTGGTCGTCGGTACTCGATGCGCGACATCGTGCTGCTGCGCGAGGTGCAGCGACTCTCCCAGGAGGAGGGCGTCAACCTCGCCGGCATCAAGCGGATCATCGAGCTGGAGAACGAGGTCGGCGCGCTGCGCGCCAAGGTCAACGAGCTGTCCGAGCAGCTCGCCTCGGCGATGGCGGCAGCCGAGCACGCCGCCGCGTCGGTCCACGCCTCGTACCGCCGTGACCTGGTGCCCGTACGTCACGAGACGGCCCTCGTCGTGTGGAAGCCGAACTCGAAGCGCTGACCGCGCCGTGGGCCGGGGCCGTGCCGCCGCGGACACACAATCGGGTGATCATCGCCCGAATATGTACGGAAACACTGTTACCGCCCCTCGGTAGCAACGAGGACCCCCGCGACACCGACCCGACCACCCAACGCCGGCCCACCCCACCCCCGTGACCGCCGCCGACCGGGATCGCGCCGATCGGGTCCGTGCGACACGGCGGTGAACGCCACACTGGGCACGTGGATTACGTCTTCGTGCACGGCACCACCCAGTCACCGGCGGCGTGGCGACCCGTCGAGGACCTGCTCCGCAGCCGCGGCCACCGCACGGTCGCCGTCGACCTGCCCACCGACCGACCCGAGCTGCGAGCCGTCGACTACGCCGCGATCGCCCGCGCCCAGGCGGGCGACATGCTCGCCCCGGTCCTGGTCGGCCACTCCGGCGCCGGCCTGCTGATGCCCGCGATCGCCCACGCCGTCGCCGCGTCCCACCTCGCCTGGATCGCCGCGGTGATCCCCGGACCGGTGTCCCTGGCCGACGAGCTGGCGGCCGACGCGGGCGAGATGTTCCACCCGGAGTGGCGGACCCTCACCGAACCGCCCACCGCGGACCCCGTGGTGGCGGCGTACTTCCTGTTCCACGACTGCGACCTGGCGGGCGTGCGCGCCGGCCTGCGGACCGTGCGCCTGTTCTACCCCGCCGCAACGTACCGCGAGGTGCACCGGCTGCCCGACCTGCCGTCCACCTACGTCCTGCCCCGCGACGACCGCACGCTGCGCGCGTCGTGGATGCGCCGCGCCGCGCGCGAACGGCTCGGGGTCGAGGCGATCGAGGTCGACGGCGGGCACTGCCCGCAGACCAGCAGGCCGCAGACCCTGGCCGCCGTGCTCGGCACCCTCTGACGGCCCGACCCGACCTGTCCTACCGACCCGACCGACCCGACTGGACCCGACTCGGCCCGACTAACCCGGCCCGACTGACCCGAGCCGATCCGACTGACCCGATCCGATCCGATCCGACCCGGCCACCTGACCCGAGCCCCGCGTGACGTGCGTGCGCGACCCAAGCCCGCGTAACCGCGCCCCGTGGGCGACGTCGGTCAGTCCAGGGTGAACGGGTCGTACTTGATCCGGTCCAACGGCGTGCCGGCGACGAGCATCCGGGACACCGTCGCGCGGATCATGGACGGCGAGCCGCAGACCAGCACGTCCCGCTCCTCCCACGCCCCGTACCGGGTGACCACGTCGGCCAGCGTGCCCTGCTCGACGCCACGCGCGCCGGGGTCGGACTCCAGCACCGGCACCACGGTCAGCCACGGGTTCGTCATGGCGAACCGCTGGAGGTTGTCCAGGTCGTACAGGTCCTCGCGGGTCCGGCCGCCCATGAACAGGTGCACGCGCGGGTTCTCGCCCCACTGCGCCATCTCGTCGATGATCGCGTGCATCGGCGCGACACCGGTGCCGCCGGCGACCATCAGCACGTCACGCCCGGCCTTCCGGTCGACGCTGAGCCGACCCATGGGCGGGCCGATGCGCCAGACGTCGCCGGGCTGCGTGTGGCCGACGATCGACCGGCTCACCCACCCGCCCTCGACCGACCGGATGTGGAACTCGATGATGCCGTCGTCACGGGGGGCGTTGGCGGGCGTGAAGTACCGCCACAACCGCGCCCGCTGGGGCGTCTCGACGCTCACGTACTGGCCCGCGCGGTAGCCGACGGGGTGGTCGGGCTGGAGCCGCACCACGGCCAGGTCCCAGCTCACCCGCTGGTGGTCGAGCACGGTGGCGTGCCAGTAGGCCGGGCCGTCGTCGGCGGCCGCCGCCTCCTGCATGGCGCGCGCCATGATCGTGTACGCCTCGGCCCAGGCCATCTCGACCTTCGGCGTCCACGCGGGGCCGGCGAACTTCTTCACCGCCGCGAGCAGCGCCGTGCCGACCGACTCGTAGTGCACGTTGACGACGCCGAACTTGCGGTGGTCCCGGCCGAGCTGGCGCAGGAACGGGATCAGGTCGTCGGGGCGGTCCACCATCTGCACGACGTGGACCAGGGCGCGCAGCAGGCGGCTGCGCTGGACCTCCATGTTCACGGGGAACATCTCACGGGTCGCCGGCGCGAGGCTGAAGAGCATGCCGTAGAAGAACTTGGCTACCTCTTCGGCGCGCGGCTCCACCACCGCGAAGCTCTCCCGGATCATCCGCACCATTGCGGTGACGCCAGGAGGAGGTTCTCGGTGTGGGGGGCTCGGGATGGGGCTCAACACAGCGTTCGCAGTCATGGTCCGGGCGCAGTCTCCACGTTTCTGGCGGCGCCAGCAAGGGCGCTACGTCCTCGTCAAGCTTCCATCCCCGACGAAGGGACACTAACCCGCCAACTGGCCGGTCGACTCCTTGATGCCACCTTCGAGTGCAGTGCGGTTACGGACGGTCGCAGACCGCTCCCGCGAACGGGTGGACATTCCCTTCCACGTATACCGAATGCGCGCCCTCCAGCGCACCCGCAGGCGCACGTCCGCGCGCACGAAAGCGCACGTCACCGTGCGGAGGAGGTGCGGGAGCCCGATCCTGGCACCCGCACGGCCCAGTGCCCGCACCTCCCGCCGCCGCCCGGCGCGGCACGTTTCACCCCAGTGGCGGCCGGCGGACCGCACGGCTGCGGTGGGCCGTCGTCACCTGTGGATTCCCACCTGCGGATTGTGGACAACCGGGCCGTGAGTGTGGACAACCCGCTACGACATGTGGGTGACGGGCGTCAGGACTGCGCCGACCGCTCCGCCGTGCCGCGCTCCACGCAGAACTCGTTGCCCTCCGGATCGGCCAGGACGACCCACCCGGTGCCGTCGGGCCGGCGGTGGTCGGCGACCTGCGTGGCGCCGAGCCCCAGCAGGCGCTCGACCTCGGCGTCCCGGGTCGTGTCGGGCTGGAGGTCGAGGTGGACGCGGTTCTTCACCGTCTTGCCCTCGGGCACCTGGATGAAGAGCAGGCCAGGGCCGTCCGGAAGCGCGACGAGCGCTTCGGGGTCGCCGGGCTCGTCGTCGTCGGAGATCGGGTGGCCGGTCACCTGGCTCCAGAAGCCGGCCAGCGCGTACGCGTCCTTGCAGTCCACGGTGATGTGGCGCACGAGTGAGGTCATGCGCCGATCGTCATGCGTCGGCGGACCGGCCGCACCCGAGTTTCGCCGAGCCGCCCCCCGACCGGCCGGCGTGTGCCACACCACACGAGTTCCACTAGGTTGAGCGGAACTGGCTCAACTTGTCTGACGTTGAGCGGGATGATGGCCGACGCGGGAACGCCGGCCGCGCGCAGGAAAACACCGACCGAGGTGAGGAATGGACGCTTTCAACCCGACCACGAAGACCCAGCAGGCCGTGTCCGCCGCCGTGCAGGCGGCGACCATCGCGGGCAACCCCGATGTCGGCTCGGTCCACCTCCTCGGCGCCCTCCTGGCCCAGGGCGACGGCCTGACCGCGCCGCTGCTGTCCGCCGTCGGCGCGGACCCGAAGCAGGTCCACAAGGAGCTGGAGCAGCTGACCAGGGCGCTGCCCGCGGCCAGCGGGTCGTCCGTGTCCGCGCCCCAGTTCTCCCGCGACGCCGTCCGCGTACTCGGCAAGGCCCAGGAACTCGCCACCGAGATGGGTGACGAGTACGTGTCCACCGAGCACCTGCTGGTCGGGCTCGCCCACCACGGCGGCCAGGTCGCCGACCTGCTCCGCCGCCACGGTGCGACCCCCGAGGCACTGAAGGAGGCGTTCGGCAAGGTCCGCGGCTCGGCCCGCGTCACCAGCCCCGACCCCGAGGGCACCTACCAAGCGCTGGAGAAGTACGGCGTCGACCTGACCGAACGCGCCCGCAAGGGCGAGCTGGACCCCGTCATCGGCCGGAACACCGAGATCCGCCGCGTCGTGCAGGTCCTCTCCCGCCGCACGAAGAACAACCCCGTCCTGATCGGCGAGCCCGGCGTCGGCAAGACCGCCATCGTCGAGGGCCTGGCCCAGCGCATCGTGGCCGGTGACGTGCCCGAGTCGCTGCGCGGCAAGAAGGTCGTCGCGCTCGACCTGGGCGCGATGGTCGCGGGCGCGAAGTACCGCGGCGAGTTCGAGGAGCGGCTGAAGGCCGTGCTGAAGGAGATCACCGACTCCGCCGGCCAGGTCATCACGTTCATCGACGAGCTGCACACGATCGTGGGCGCGGGCGCGACCGGCGAGTCCGCCATGGACGCCGGCAACATGATCAAGCCGATGCTGGCGCGCGGCGAGCTGCGCATGGTCGGCGCGACCACGCTGGACGAGTACCGGGAGCACGTCGAGAAGGACCCGGCCCTGGAGCGCCGCTTCCAGCAGGTCTTCGTCGGCGAGCCGTCCGTCGAGGACACGATCGGCATCCTGCGCGGCCTCAAGGACCGGTACGAGGTGCACCACGGCGTGCGCATCACCGACGCCGCCCTGGTCGCCGCCGCGACCCTGTCCGACCGGTACATCACCGCCCGCTTCCTCCCGGACAAGGCCATCGACCTGGTGGACGAGTCCGCGTCCCGCCTGCGCATGGAGATCGACTCCCGGCCCGTCGAGATCGACGAGGTCGAGCGCGCCGTCCGCCGGCTGGAGATCGAGGAGATGGCGCTGGCCAAGGAGTCGGACGCGGCCTCGGTGGAACGCCTCGCCGCGCTGCGCGCCGAGCTGGCCGAGCAGCGCGAGACGCTGGCCGGGTTGACCGCGCGCTGGCAGAACGAGAAGGGCTCGATCGAGAAGGTCCGCGACCTGAAGGAGCAGCTGGAGCAGCTGCGCGGCGAGTCCGAGCGGGCCGAGCGCGACGGCGACCTGGGCCGTGCCGCCGAGCTGCGGTACGGGCGCATCCCGGCGCTGGAGAAGGAGCTGGAGGCGGCCACCCGCACCACGCAGGACGCCTCCGTGATGCTGAAGGAGGAGGTCGGCCCGGACGACGTGGCCGACGTCGTGTCCGCGTGGACGGGCATCCCGGCCGGGCGGCTGCTCGAAGGCGAGACGGCGAAGCTGCTGCGCATGGAGGACGAGCTGGCCAGGCGCGTCGTCGGCCAGGCCGAGGCCGTCCGGGTCGTGTCGGACGCGGTCCGGCGCACCCGTGCGGGCGTGGCCGACCCGGACCGGCCGACCGGCTCGTTCCTGTTCCTCGGGCCGACCGGCGTCGGCAAGACCGAGCTGGCCAAGGCGCTGGCGGAGTTCCTGTTCGACGACGAGCGGGCGATGATCCGGATCGACATGAGCGAGTACTCCGAGAAGCACTCGGTGGCCCGCCTCGTCGGCGCGCCCCCCGGCTACGTCGGCTACGACCAGGGCGGTCAGCTGACCGAGTCGGTCCGCCGCCGGCCGTACTCGGTCGTGCTGCTCGACGAGGTCGAGAAGGCCCACCCGGACGTGTTCGACGTGCTGCTGCAGGTGCTGGACGACGGCAGGCTCACCGACGGCCAGGGCCGCACGGTGGACTTCCGCAACACCATCCTGGTGCTCACGTCGAACCTCGGCTCGCACGTCATCGCGGACGCGACGCTGGACGAGCGTCAGCGCAAGGACGCGGTGATGTCGATCGTCCGCACCCACTTCAAGCCCGAGTTCCTGAACCGGCTGGACGACGTGGTGGTGTTCCACTCGCTGGCCACCGAGGAGCTGACGTCGATCGTCGACATCCAGGTCGACCGGTTGGCGCGGCGGTTGGCGCAGCGGCGCCTGGCGCTGGACGTCACGCCCGCCGCGCGGGAGTGGCTGGCCCTGAACGGCTTCGACCCCGTGTACGGGGCGCGGCCGTTGCGGCGGCTGGTGCAGTCGTCGATCGGGGACCAGCTGGCGAAGGAGCTGCTGGCCGGCGAGGTGCGTGACGGCGACACCGTGCGGGTGGACGTGCTGGACGACCAGTCGGGCCTGATCGTCGGCCGGTCGTGAGCTGATCGCCGCACCGTCGTCCCGGGCCGTGGTCGCGGACCCGTGGTCGTGGACCCGTGATCACGGGTCCGGACCCTGCAATACGGTGTCGGCCATGAACGTGGGCGGTTGGTTGGCCGACACCCGGACGTCGTACGACACGGTCGCGAACAGCTACGCGGACCTGCTGCGCGACGCCCTGGCCGGGTACCCGTACCTGAGGTCGGCCCTGGCGCTGTTCGCCGAGATGGTGCAGGCGGAGGGCGGCGGGCCGGTGGCGGACGTGGGTTGCGGGCCCGGGTACGTCACCGCCCACCTGCGCGGGCTGGGCGTCGACGCCTTCGGCATCGACCTGTCGCCGGGCATGGTCGAGGCGGCCCGGCGCGATCACCCCGGCCTGCGGTTCGAGGTGGGTTCGATGACGGACCTGGACCTCGCCGACGGGTCGGTCGCCGGGCTGCTCGCGTGGTGGTCGTTGATCCACGTGCCCGATGGCGGGGTGCCGGCGGTCCTCGCGCACTTCCGGCGGGTGCTGCGTCCCGGCGGGCCGCTGGTGGTCTCCTTCCACGTCGGCGACGAGACGCACCTGAAGACGGAGGGCTACGGCGGCCACCCGATGAACGTCCACATCCACCGCCGTCGACCCGAACGGGTGAGCGCCTGGCTCCGCGAGGCCGGGTTCACGGTCGAGGCGGAGACGCTGCTCGACCCGCACGAGGACCGACCGGCCGCGATCGTCTTCGCCCGCCGTCAGCGCTAGCGCGGGCGCCGGGTGGTCCCGTGCGCCCTCGGGTTCCACCACCGCCGGAAGGGGCGACACGCCCAAGCGGTCGGGGGTCGGGTGTGGACGACCGGGACGGGTGCGGACCGCGGGGGAACGCGCACTGCCAGTCGTCGCCCGGCCCGCGATCCGGGTAACAGCTTGATCCGTTTGCGCGAACCACGAGCCAAGTGATCTTCGTTTGAGCACCGCCGCCCGCTACGCTCGCACCGTGGGCATACCGGCGTGGGTCTGGTTCACCGTCGCCGCGGTCGCGGGCGTCGCGGGGTTCGCCCTGCTCGCCACCGACCGGGCGCAGCGAACCGCGCGTAACCGCGAACGCCGCCGCTGGGCGGCGCTGCGCGGCTGGCAGTTCGAGGAGACCGACCACGTGCTGCCCACCCGCTGGGAGAGCGGTGCGATCGCCTACTACGGCACCGGCGTGGCCAAGGACGTCGTCGCGGGCTCCACCTTCACCGCGGACGGCCGCCGCCAGGTCTACGTGCTCGACCACGAGACCAACGGCAAGGTCAACTCCGTGCTCGTCGGCGTCCGCTGCCGGCGGGCGTTGTCCGTGGTCATCGAGCTGTGGCTGCCGAGCGTGCCGTTCCAGCGCGACCAGATGCCCGACCTGCTCGGCCCCGTCGGCTCGCGGTACGCGTTCGTCAGCGAGCTGCCCGCCGCGCGCAAGCTCATCACCCCCGACCTGGTGGACGCCGCCGAGGAGATCGGCGCGGACGTCACCGTGGTCTGGCTGGAGGACGACTGGGTGCTGGCCGCCGCGCCCCCCAACTCCACCCCCGCCCGCCTGGAACGGCTGCTGCGCGACCTCGGCGAGCTGGCCGACGTGATCGACCCGTTCGAGGCGGACCCCGAGTCCGACGCCGGTGGCGAGGTCCACCGCCCGCAGTTCGGCCGCAAGCCGTGACGCCGCCGACCGCCCTGGTGACCGGCGCGTCGTCCGGCATCGGCGCCGCGTTCGCCCGCAGGCTCGCCGCCGAGGGCCACGACCTCGTGCTCGTCGCCCGATCGGTGGACCGGCTGGAGGAGACGGCGGCCAAGCTGCGCGCCGCCCACGGCATCACCGCCGAGGTGCTGCCCGCCGACCTGGCCACCGAGGAGGGCCGTGCCGCGGTCGAGGGCTTCCTGGCCGCGCGCGAGGTGGACCTGCTGGTCAACAACGCGGGCTTCGCGATCTCGTCGGAGTTCTTCGCCGCCGACCCGCGCGAGCTCCAGTCCCAGCTCGACGTGAACGTGACCAGCGTGCTGCGCCTGACCCGCGCGGCGCTGCCCGGCATGGTGGCGCGCGGACGCGGCGCGGTCGTCAACGTGTCCAGCGTGGCCGGCTTCCTGCCCGGCCGCGGCACCACGTACAGCGCCGACAAGGCGTGGGTGACGGCGTTCTCCGAGGGCATGGCGATGGCCACGGCGGGCACCGGCGTGCGCGTGCTGGCGCTGTGCCCCGGCTTCGTGCGCACCGAGTTCCACCAGCGGGCGCGGATCGACATGTCGAAGACGCCCGACCTGCTCTACCTGGACGCGGACCGCGTCGTCCACGACTGCCTGGCCGACCTGCGCGCGGGCAAGCCGCTGTCCATCCCGGGCGCCCAGTACAAGGCGATCACGCTGTTCGCCCGCCTCGTCCCGCGGGCGCTCGTCCGGCGGTTGGCGTCGCGCGCGGCCGGCGGCCGAGGACGCACGTAGATCGTCGGGAACCTGAACCCCGTTCCACCCGTCCCACTGCTCTAGTGGGAACAGGGAGGAACACCGTCCATGGGCGAACAGTTCAAAGTGGAGCCGCCGGAGCTCCGCGGGTACAGCGAGTTGCTGACCCGCAACGCGCAGCACTTCCTGACGATCAAGGAACACGCGATCTCCAAGGGCGGTGACACCTCCGGGTTCACCGGTCTGCTGTCGCTGCTGCAGCCCATCGTGACCGGTGTGGCGTCCCTGTACGGGGAGACCCTCGACTTCGCGAACGAGATGATGACCAAGGAAGCCGACGGGCTGAACAAGGCCGCCGACATGTACGAGAAGAGCGAGGAGATGGCGATGAGCCTCCTCGACCGCGTGCTGGCGCAGCTCCACACCGTCGCCGAGGCGCCCTCGCTCGGAGGTGGCCGATGACCACGTACGCGGACGTCGAGGACCCGTCGGTCGCGCTCAGCGCGGCGGCGGAGAACCGGCCCGGTCGCCAGTCCACCAAAGAGCTGATCGAGAAGGCGGGCTGGAAGATCCAGGGCGTCAACTGGATCTACGAGCAGGTCACCGGCGAGAACCTGCTCGACGCGCTAATCAAGCCGCTGCTCGGCGACTTCGAGAAGATCGACGAGAACGCCAACGCGTGGGACCGCGTCGCCAAGGCGCTGGACTCGGTGCGGCACAACGTCGACGCGGGCGCGGAGCAGCTGTCGTCCCACTGGGACGGTGACGCGGCCAAGGCGTTCGAGACGCGCATGGGCACCATGTGGGTGATCGCCATCGAGGCGGACTCGCAGGTCGCGCGGATCATCGGCAACCAGTTCCGGTCGACGGCGAGCACGTGCCGCACGGCGTGCGGGTTGGCGTTGACGCTGCTGGACATGCTCGTCAGCAAGCTGATGGAAGCCGCGATGACGGCGTGGATCCCGGTCGTCGGCTGGGGTCGTGCCGTGTGGATGGTGTACGACGCGATCCAGATCGTCGACGCCATCCGAAAGATCATCATCTCCATCCAGACGCTGATCGAGGGCGTCCAGGGCATGATCGACGGCGTCGTCGCGATGGGCACCGCGCTGTCCAAGCTGAAGGACGTGCGCGACGTCAGCGACCTGCTCGACGTGGTCGACGGGTACCAGGACGGCAAGGAGAAGTACGACAACGGCGTGGCCGCGGCGAAGTCCGGCGCGCTCGGCGTCGCGATGGGCGGCTACAGCCTGGGCAAGGCGGGGGTCGCGGCGAACGGCCGCAGCCAGCCGCCGCCGGGCTCACCGGCGCCCGCTCCGGCCGGCGCGAGCTCGGGCTCCGGTTCGGGTTCCGGTGGGGGTGACGGGCAATGACGTTCCCGTACGACAAGGCACGGCTGGACGCGCTCGTCGCCGACGTGGAGCAGCGCATGGCCAACGTCGAGCAGACCGCCCGTGAGGCGAGCCAGGTGCGGATGCGGTCGCGCGGGATGACGCAGGCGGACTTCGCGGAGATCTCCCGGTACGCGAACAGCCCCGGCGCGCCGCGTGAGCTGAAGGACCTGGCGCGGCGGGTCGACGCGGGCGAGATGTCGTGGGAGGACATCGCGTCCGGGCGCGCGCTGGACGACGAGGGCGTGCAGCGGGCGTTGCAGACGGGCGTCCCGGACCTGCAGCGCGCGTACACCGCGATCCAGGAGGGCGACGACCCCGAGGACGTGATCTCGGCGGGCACGCCGCGGCCGGGTGGTCGTGGGGATGACGACGACGAGCCGAACCGGTTCACCGAGGACGCCTGGTAGTCGCGGGTGCGGTCAGGTCGAGGGCGCCGGGTGTGAGTGCGGTCGTGGCTCACACCCCGGAGTTGTCCACAGGTTCGACCTGGCCGAACCGAACTGTCGGAGTTGTGGTGCAGGATAAAAGCAGGGGTCCCCTGGCGGGGACGCCTGCGTAGCCGGCGATTGGCGCTGTGGGGCTCGGCGGCACTTGCCGCTGCGGGCTCGGCAGCCCTTGCCGCTGTGGGGGTCGGGCTTGCCACCGCGGGCTGAGCGGCAGTTGCGCTGTGGGGGCTCGCCGGCGCTTGCCACATTGGGTTCGGCGGCGCTTGCCACTGCGGGTTCACCGCTGGGTCGGCGCGGCGCGTGTCGCCGCAGGCTGTCCTTTAGCGACACCGGCCGTCACCGGCGACGCGTTCTCCCGCCACGTGAGCGGGCAGGTGAGTTGGCGTGGACCGGGGCCGACCAGGTCCCGGGTGGGTGGTCAGGTCAGGGTCGGGAAGTCGAAACCACCGCTGCTCGTGTGGGTCGTGCCGACACCGCGCACCACGTCGTACGCCACGGCCGCCGCGATGGCGAGGGAGCGCACCGGGTCGGGGGTGCCCGGGCGGAGGTTGAGCACGTCCCGCCGCACCCGCCGGCCGTCGCGCTTGGCCAGGGCGCCGGGGCTGAACGACGCCACCTCGTGCAGCAGGCACAGCCGCTGCCCGGCCGGGTCGAGCAGGGCGTACGCGCCGTGCCCCTCGTGCCGCACCGCACCGATCACCGCGCCGTCGGGCAGGCTCACCCGGGTCGGCGGCTTGCCCGCGCCCTTGCGGATGTGCAGCGCCTGCCGACCGTGGTGCGTGAGGACCAGGTCGAACCCCGTGCGGCCGGAGAACGCCGTCGCGCGCAGCAGCTTCCGCAGCGGCCCGAGCATCCTGCGCTCGCCGACCGTCGCGATCGGCGCGCCGTGCCCGTCGTAGACGTCGCTCCGGTACTTGGTGCTCACCAGGTGGCGCAGCACGCCCCAGGGCTGCTCGATGATCAACGTGTCGGTGCCGGGAAGGGTCACGGTGTGCCAGCGTACGGCCCGGTATGACACTCTTGGCAGCCGTGCGAACTGATGTGGTTCTGGACCCCGCCGCGAAAGCCGAGCTGGCGCGGTTGGTGAGCGAGTTGGCCGTGGTGCACGGCAAGGTGACGCTGTCCTCGGGCGCCGAGGCCGACTACTACATCGACCTGCGCCGGGCGACGCTCCACCACGCCGCCGCCCCGCTGATCGGCACGCTGCTGCGGCAGCTCACGGCCGACTGGGACTACGTCGCGGCGGGCGGGCTGACGTTGGGCGCGGACCCGGTGGCGTGCGCGATGATGCACGCCGCGGCGGGCGCGGGCGAGGTGCTGGACGCGTTCGTGGTGCGCAAGGCGGCCAAGCAGCACGGCATGCAGCGCCGCATCGAGGGCGTCGACGTCGCCGGGCAGCGGGTGCTGGCGGTCGAGGACACGTCCACCACCGGCGGCAGCGTGCTGACCGCCGTCGAGGCCCTGCGGGAGGGCGGCGCCACGGTGGTCGGCGTCGCGACCGTCGTGGACCGCGGCACGGGCGCGCGCGAGGTGATCGAGGAGGCCGGCCTGCCGTACCGCTACCTGCTGGACCTCACCGACCTGGGCCTGGCCTGACATGACCGCCCTGGTCCTGCTCCTGGCCGTCGTGGCGATCCTCGGTGCCGGGGTCGCCGTGGGGTTGTCGCGGCGCAAGCGCAACCCGTTCACGAACCAGCAGTTCGTGAACGAGTGGGAGCAGCGGATGCGCGCGCTGGAGGCGTCCCTCGGCTGGCGGTTCGTCGCCGAGGACCAGGGGTTCCAGGAACGCGTGCCGCAGATCGGCCGGATGCTGGAGGCCGACCGGAGCCGGGTGAAGTTCCAGCTCGTCGGCCACTGGCGCGGGGTGCCCGTGCTGGCGGTCGAGGTGGTGTTCCGCGCGGACAACGTGGTGACGTCCGAGTACCGCACGTACACGGTGGTCGTCGTGCCGCGCCCGATGCCGGGGCCGTGGGTGCTGATCAGCCCCCGCAACGACTCGGTGTGGGGTGTGTTCGAGCAGTTCGTCACCACCGGCGACCCGGCGTTCGACGCCCGGTACGAGGTGCGCCGCAAGAACCCCGCCTTCGCGCCCGCGCTGCTCAACTCCGGTCTGGCGCAGGCGTTGCTGCACGACCCCCGGGCCAACGGCGTGGCGATCGCGTTCGACGAGCACAACCTCGCCGCCGCCGTGCCCGGCCCGCTGCTGCAGGCGCCGTTGGGGCACCTGGCGGACCTGCTGCTGGACGTGGCGGGCCGGGTGCCGTGGCAGGCCCTTCCGCGGGGTTGACCACGGCGGCCGCCATGCCGCCGCGACGCCGTGCCGCCGCGATGCCCGGAATTTCACGGGCGCGTGATCGTTCCCCGGCCTACTCTGGGTTCCGGGAGGTCGCTATGGTCGCGGGCGCGTTAGCCGAGCTGGTCATGGTGGCGCACTTCGGTGTGCTGGTCTTCCTGGTGGTCGGGGGTTTCCTGGCCTGGCGCCGGCCGAGGGTGCTGTACTTCCACCTGGCGATGGCGGCGTGGGGGCTGCTCGTCGTCGTGTTCCCCATCGCGTGCCCGCTCACGTGGCTGGAGAACGCGTTGCGGGTGTCCGCGGGCCAACCGGAGCTGGCGACCGGGTTCATCGACACCTACATCGACGGCGTGCTGTACCCGGAGTCGGCCGCACGCCCGGTGCAAGTCCTGGTGGCGGTCGTCGTCATCGCGTCGTGGGTCGGGTACTACCTGAGACGACGCACCTCGCAGGGCAGCCCGACGCGGGGCCGACCCGCCTGATCCCGGCCGCCGCGGGTCGGTCATCATCGCCCGATGCGAGTGGTCCTCGAGGGGTTTCACGCGGTCAAGCACGCGTTGCGGTTCGGGGCCGTGGTCGGCCGGCTGGTGGTGGTCGACCTGGAGGGGGCGCTCGGGTTGGCGCGGTCGCACGCGCCGGACCTCGTGGACCTGTTCGAGGCGCGCGCCGAGGTCGTGGGGGCGGCGGGGTTCGTCGAGGTCGTCGGGCGGTCGCACCCGACCGGGGTCGGGGGCCTGGCGGAACGGCCGGCGGCGGTCTTCGGGGGTCGGACCGCGCCGCTGGTGCTCTTGGACAACCCGCGCAACCTGGGGAACTTCGGTGCCGTGATCCGGGTCGCGGCCGGGTTGGGGGCGGGTGGCGTGGTGTCGTTGGGCGACGTCGACCCGTGGCACCCGAACGTGCTGCGGGGCAGCGCGGGGCTGCACTTCGCGCTGCCGGTGGGGCGCTTGGGCGGGCTCGGCGAGGTCGAGGAAACGGTGATCGCCTTCGACGCGGGCGGGCGGGAGCTGCGGGACGTGCGCATCCCGGACGACGCCGTGCTGGCGTTCGGGTCCGAGCGGCACGGGCTGTCGGACGCGGTGCGGGAGCGGGCGGACCTCGTGGTGTCGCTGCCGATGCGGCCGAAGGTGTCGAGCTACAACCTGACCACGAGCGTCGCCATGGGCCTGTACCACTGGGAGCTGTTCCGCCGAGCTTCTTGATCGGTTGAGTGGGCACCCTGGTGGGGTGACCACGCCCAAGATCCGCGCCGCCCGCGCCGGCGTCGCCGAACGTGCGGTCGAGTCCCGGCACCTGCGCCGGGTCTGGGGCCTGCCCGGCACGGCGCTCGGCGCGGTCGCGTGGCCGGTCGACTGGCCGGGCCGCCTGCACGTCCGGTTCGGCTACTGGTGGCAGGCGCACCTGCTGGACTGCGTGCTCGACGCGCAGCTGCGCGCGCCGAGCCCGGCCAGGGCGGCGTTGGTCCGGCGGCTCGTGCGCGGCATCCGGGTGCGCAACCTGGTCGGGTGGGTCAACGACTACTACGACGACGTGGCGTGGCTGGGGCTGGCGCTGCTGCGCGCCGAGCGGGAGGTCGGCCTCGCCCGGCCGAAGGCGCTCGCCACGATCGCGGACCGGCTGCGGGGCGGGTGGACCGACCACGGTGGCGGCGGCATCTGGTGGAAGCGCCACGACGACTTCAAGAACGTCCCGGCGAACGGCCCGGCCGCGATCCTGTTCGCCCGACTGGGTGATCGCGCCGACCTCGGCCGCGCGAGGTCCATTGTGGACTGGATCGAGGACGCCCTGGTGGACGGGGAGACCGGGCTGCTGTGGGACGGCCTGCACGTCCACCCCGACGGCACCGTCCGCGAGATCGAGAAGAACTTCTACACGTACTGCCAGGGCGTGGCGCTCGGCGCGTGCGTGGAGCTGGGCTCGGCGGCCTACCGGGACAAGGCGGCGCGGATCATCACCGCCGTGGACGAGCACCTCGCCGCGGACGGCGTCCTGCGCGGGCACGGCGGCGGCGACGGCGGGCTGTTCGGCGGCATCCTCGCCCGGTACCTGGCCCAGGCCGCGCTGCGGCTCGACCGCCCGGAGGCGGCGCGGGCGGCGGACCTCGTGTTCCGGTTCGCCGACGCGCTGTGGGCGAACCGGGCGGCGGTGGTGAGCGGGCCACTGTTCGGCCCGGACTGGTCGGAGCCCGCGAAGGAGCCCCGCCCGGGGCGGCCCGAGCGCGACCTGTCCGTCCAGCTGGGCGGGTGGATGGCGCTGGAGGCCGCCGCGCTGCTGGAGCGCAACGGGATCACGCCGACCGAACGCTGAGCGGCACGCGGGTCGGTGGCACGGGGGTCGGTGGCACGCGGGTAAGCGGCGCGCGGGTCAGTGGCAGCCGCACGACCGGCGGTGGCGCAGCTCGGGCGGCAGCCGGATCGTCTCCGGCGCCCGGTCCGGGTCCGCGATGCGCGCCAGCAGCAGCCGCACCGCCGTCCGCCCGATCTCCTCCACCGGCTGCGCCATCGACGTCAGCGGCGGGTCGACCAGCTCGGCCCACTCGACCTCGTCGTACGTCACCAGCGCCAGCTCCGAGCCGATCCGCACGCCGCGCGCGCGGGCCGTCCGCAGCACGTCCATCAGCACCTGGTGGTCGCTCACCACGACACCCGTGACGCGGCCGAGCAGCGGGTCCAGCGACGGGCGCACCAGCTCCTCGTCCCACGCCAGCCCGGCGCGGCCGAGGCCCAGGCGGTAGCCGAGCACCCGCTCGTCCGTGGTCGCGACGCCGGCCGGGCCGGACACCAGGCCGATCCGCCGGTGCCCCAGCTCCGCCAGGTGCCGCACCAGCGCCGACGTGGCCTGCACGTTCTCCGGGCCGACCTGGTCGACGTCCTGCGCCACGGTCAGCCGGTCCACCAGCACGGTCGGCACGCCGAGCCGGCGCAGCTCGGGCAGCGCGGCCGATCCCGACGTGGGCGTGAGCAGCACCCCGTCCACCCGTCGCGACCGCAGCATCCGCACCGCCGCCTGCTCGGACTCGGCCGTGTCGCGGGTGTCGATCAGCACCAGCGTGTAGCCGGCGCGGGTCGACTCGCTCTCGATCGCCGCGATCAGCTCGGCGAAGTACGGGTGCGACACCAGCGACACCGCGAGGCCGAGCGACTTCGTGCCGCCCGTGACGAGGGACCGGGCGATGGCGTCACCCGTGTAGCCCGTCTCCTCGATCGCCTTGAGGACCCGTTCCCTGGTGGCGTCCGCGACGGACCTGGTCTCGTTGATCACGTGTGAGACCGTGGTGATGGAGACGCCGGCGATACTGGCGACCTCCCGCATGGTGACCATGGACTCGTCCCCGTTCGGGCTGGCGCAAGCGATTGCGTGGGGACTTTACCGGGTGAGAGGGTCGGGCCGTGCCTTCTGTGCTGTGTGTCGGGCTGACGACCGTGGACGTCAGCCAACGGGTGGTGGAGTTCCCCGTCCCGGGGCAGAAGGTGCAGTCGCTGGGCGTGCACCTGGCACCGGGCGGTCCGGCGGCGAACGCGGCGCGCGCGGTGGCCGCGCTGGGGAGCCGGGCGGTGCTGCTGACCGCGTTGGACGGCGAGCTGGGCGGCTTCGCGCGGTCCCGGCTGCACCCGGTGGAGGTCCACTCGGTGGGCGGCGGTGGTCCGGCGCTGAGCATGGTCGCGGTGCGCGAGCGGGACGGCGAGCGGACCGTCATCTCGCGCAACGCGGCAGGCTCCGACGTGCCGGCCGACGTGGACCCGGCGCTGGTCGAGGCGGCGGACGTGGTGCTGGTGGACGGCCACCTCGGGCCACTGGCCCTGGCCGCCGCACGCCACGCGAGACGTGCCGGCGTGCCGGTGGTGCTGGACGCGGGCAGCTGGAAGCCTGTGCTGGACGACCTGCTGCCGCTGGTGGACGTCGCCGCGTGCTCGGCCGCCTTCGAGCTGTCCGAGGACGAGGTGCACGCCCGGGGCGTGCCGCTGGTGATCCGCACGCACGGTCCGGGGCCCGTCACCTGGTCGCGCGGTGGTGCCACGGGCGCGCAACCGGTACCTGTTGTCGAGGTGCGCGACACCAACGGCGCGGGCGACGTGTGGCACGGCGCGCTGGCGGTCGCGGTCGCCGAGGGACGGGACGTGGACGACGCCGTCCGCTGGGCGAACGAGGTCGCCGCGGTGCGGGTGCGCCACACCGCGTGGGACTGGGTGGAGGAGCTGGGACGGTGGCGGGACAGCGGGTGAAGTTCGACGAGCTGGTCGACCGGGCGCGGCTGCTGGTGGACACCGGCGAGCGCAAGCTCCTCGGCATCGGCGGCGCGCCGGGCTCGGGCAAGTCGACGTTGGCGCGCCGGCTGGTCGACGCGCTCGGCGACGACGCCGCCCTGGTCGGCATGGACGGCTTCCACCTCGCCCAGCGCGAGCTGGACCGCCTCGGCATCGCCGACCGCAAGGGCGCGCCGGACACGTTCGACATCCCGGGGTACGTCGACCTGCTCGGCCGGCTGAAGGCGTGCGGGCCGGACGTCGTCTACGCGCCCGAGTTCCGCCGGGAGATCGAGGAGCCGGTCGCGTGCGCGGTGCCGGTCGACCCGTCCGTGCCGCTCGTCGTCACCGAGGGCAACTACCTGCTGCTCCAGTACGACAAGTGGAAGCGCGTGCGGGTCGTGCTGGACGAGGCGTGGTTCCTGCTGATCGACGAGGAGCTGCGGGTGGCGCGGCTGATCGACCGGCACGTCCGGTACGGGCGGTCCGCGGAGGACGCGCGCGAGCGGGTCCTGCACGGCACGGACCACGTGAACGCGCTGATGGTGAACGCGTCGAAGTCGGCCGCCGACCTGCTCATCACCGAGGTGCTGTGACGGGCACGCCCGGTCACTGCGTGGTGGCGGGCAGGGCCTCGTCGTCCACGGGCTTCTTCATCTCCTGCTTGTAGCGGTACAGGCCGTAGGCCGTGCCGCCGACGAAGAACGCGATGCTGACGACCACCGCCGCCGTCTCCAGCCACGGCACCGCGGTCAGCAGGCCCGCGCCGTAATAGCCGGCGAGCACCAGCGTCGGCACCCACGCGATCGCGCCGATGGTCGTGGCCAGCATGAACCGCTTCGGGTCCATCCGCGCCGCGCCCGCGATCATCGGGGCCAGCGTGCGCACCCACGGGATCCAGCGGGCCAGCACGATCGCCCAGAAGCCGCGCCGGTCGAGGAAGTCGCGGGCCTTGGCGAGGTTCTCCTTGTTGAGCACCTTGCCGCCGCGACGGGCCAGCAGGCGCGTCCCGGTGTGCCTGCCGATGTAGTAGCCGATCTGGTTGCCGACGACCGCCACCACCAACGCGGCCAGCGACAGCAGCCAGGCCGACAGTTCACCGTCGTGCGACGCGAGCACCACACCGGCGGCGAACAGCAGCGAGTCACCCGGCAGGAACAAGCCGAAGATGAACGCGCACTCGAAGAAGATGAAGCTCAGGGTGATCAACCACACGGCCAACGGGCCTGCGGAATCGAGGTCGATGAACCCTGCGGCTTCGGTCGTCGCGGACAACACCACAGGGGCAGCCTACGTGGGACCGGCGGGTCGCCTCGGCGACATGGCGATAACGCCTTGCCGAAGCCTTGGCGTCGTGGCGGACCGTGCGGGCCCGAACACGTGCTGGAGTGATCACCGGTCGCGGGGTTAGCGTGGGGAGATGGAGTCACTGCTCGCCGAACTCCGCTCCGCCGTCGGCGCCGACGCGGTGCTGACCGACGTCGACGTCACCGCGAGCTACCAGCGCGACATGATGCCGCTGGCGCCCTACGGGCAGCCGTTGGCGGTGGTGCTGCCGACGTCGGCGGAGCAGGTGCAGGCGGTCGTGCGGGCCTGCGCGGCGGCGGGGACGCCGATCGTGCCGCGCGGCGCGGGCAGCGGGCTGTCCGGCGCGGCCAACGCCATCGACGGCTGCGTGGTGCTCGTGACCACGAAGATGAACGCCATCGTCGAGATCGACCCGGACAACCGGCTGGCCGTCGTCGAGCCGGGGGTGGTGAACCTCGACCTCCGCGGCGCCGTGGAGAAGCACGGGCTGTTCTACCCACCGGACCCGTCCAGCTACGACTGGTGCACGATCGGCGGCAACCTCTCCACCAACGCGGGCGGGCTGTGCTGCGTGAAGTACGGGGTCACGACGGACTCCGTGCTCGGCCTCGACGTGGTGCTCGCGGACGGCGAGCTGCTGCGCACCGGCAGGCGGACCGTCAAGGGCGTCGCCGGGTACGACCTGACCAAGCTGTTCGTCGGCAGCGAGGGCACGCTCGGCGTCATCACCCGCGCGACTCTGGCGCTGCGGCCCCTGCCGCAGGCCCCGGCGACGCTCGTGGCGGCGTTCAACAGCACCGCCGACGCGGGCGCGGCGGTGAGCCGCGTGGTGACCGAGGGCATCGTGCCGTCCCTGATGGAGATCATGGACCGCACGTCCATCCGGGCCGTCGAGCAGTACCTCAAGACCGACCTCAACGCGGACGCGGCGCTGCTGCTCTGCCAGTCCGACTCGGGCGGTGAGGCGGGCCGGCGCGAGCTGGCCGCGATCGAGCAGGCGTGCGTCGCGGCGGGCGCCGAACTCGTCTACGCGACGGAGGACCTGGGCGAAGGGCGTGACCTGCTGACGGCGCGCCGGGCCGTGCTGACGGCGCTGGAGGTCTACGGGGCCTGGCTGACGGACGACGTGTGCGTGCCGCGGACCCGGATCGCGGACCTGATCGCCGGGTGCGAGCGGATCAGCGAATCGGTCGGGCTGCGGATCGCCGTCGTCGGCCACGCGGGCGACGGCAACATGCACCCGACGATCGTCTACGACCCGTCGTCGGCGGACGAGTTCGCGCGGGCGCGGCGGGCGTTCGACGAGATCCTCGCCCTCGGCCTGGCGCTCGGCGGCACCGTCACCGGCGAGCACGGCATCGGCAAGATCAAGCGCGAGTGGCTGGAGCGGGAGATCGGTCCGGTGGGCATGCGGGTCCACCGCGAGATCAAGCGGGCGCTGGACCCGGCGAACCTGTTCAACCCGGGGTCGATGTTCTCCGTCTAATGGCCGCTGCTCCGCAGACGGCGGCTCGGTGTAAATGGCCGCTGCTCCGCAGACGGCGGCTCGGTCGCCTGGAAGTCGGTCGTTCGCCCCTCATTTTCTGCGATCGGAAAGCGTGATCGCAGAAAATGAGGCGCGAACGACCGACGCGACCTCGCGAGGGGTGCGGTTGGGAGATCGTGGACCGGCGTTGCGGGCGGCTAGTCGATGCGCTTGATCTGCTGGGTGCTGTCGTCCACCAGGTCGATGACCTGGGTGATGTCGGCCGCCTCCTGGGCGAGCAGCGACTTCTTCTCCCGCCGCGCCTTGATGACCTCGATGATGATCGGCACCACGGAGAGCAGCACGATCAGGATCAGCATCATCTCGAGGTTGTCGCGCACGAACTGGATCTGGCCGAGGAAGTAGCCGAGGACGGTCAGGCCCGCGGCCCACGCGATGCCGCCGATCAGCGAGTACGTGAAGTACTTGCGCGGGTCCATCCGGCCGACGCCCGCCATGGCGGTGATGAACGTGCGCACGATCGGCACGAACCGGGCCATCACGATCGCGCGGGCGCCGTACTTGTCGAAGAACTCGTGCGTCTTGTCGACGTACTCCTTCTTGAAGATCTTCGACTCGGGCTTGTTGAACAGCGCCGGCCCGGCGCGGTGGCCGATCCAGTAACCCACGACGTTGCCCAGCAGGGCGCAGGCCGTGAGCAGGAGGCACACCAGCCACAGCGGGTAGTCCAGCAGCCCCGAGGCCACGAACAGGCCCGCCGTGAACAGCAGCGAGTCGCCCGGCAGGAAGAAGCCCACCAACAGGCCGCACTCCGCGAAGACGATGAAGCACAGCCCGACCAGCATGTACGGCCCGAGTCCCTGGAGCAGGATCTGCGGGTCCAGCCAGTCCGGGCCGAGGGCAACCGTGGAGGTGAGTGCGACCGTCACGGGTGCCAAGGTACAGGCTCAGCGGAGCGTGATCACCGCCACGACCGTCCCGGCGGCCAGCCCCAGCAGCACCGAGAGCAGCAGCACCCAGCCCGCCCCCAGCGGCGTCCGGGCAGGTCGGGAGGGCCGGGACGGCGTGACGGGGTGCGCGCCGGAGCTGGTGGCCTGCGCGCGGAGGGCGTCGGCCACCAGCTTCTCGTGGTCATCGGGCACGTGGTCAGTCTTTCACCCACGCGCCCCGGCTCATCACCTCGCGCGGCTTCAACTCGGTGTCCAGGACCACCAGGTCGGCGGCCAGACCGGCCCGCAGCTCGCCGGTCCGCCCCGCCAGCCCCAGCAGGTGCGCCGGACGGGTGGCGGTGGCGTGCACCGCCTCCTCGATCGTGAGGCCGCACGACGCCACCGCGTTGCGGAACGCCGCGTCCATGGTGAGCGTGCTGCCCGCGAGGGACGCGCCGCCGGCGAGCGTCGGCACGCCGTCCACCACGCGCACCTCCAGGCCGCCCACGTCGTAGACGCCGTCACCCACGCCCGCCGCCGCGATCGCGTCGGTGACCAGCACCGTCCGCCGCACGCCCGCGTGCCGCGCGGCCAGCCGGACGGCGGTCGGGTGCAGGTGCACCAGGTCGCAGATCAGCTCGACGGTGACGCGCTCGTCGTCCAGCAGCGCGCCGATCGGCCCCGGCTCGCGGTGGTGCAGCGGCCGCATCCCGTTGAACAGGTGCGTGGCGACGGTCGCGCCCGCCTCGACGGCCGGCCGGATCTGCGCCTCGGTGGCGTCGGTGTGGCCGATGGCGGCGAGGACATCGTTGTCGACGAGGTGGCGCACGGCGTCCACACCGTGCTCCAGCTCGGGCGCGATGGTGATCATCCGGACGGCGCCGCCGCCCGCGTCGAGCAGCGTGTCGATCGCGCCGCGCTCCGGTGGGCGGAGGATGGCCGGGTCGTGCGCGCCGCAGCGCGCGGCGGACAGGAACGGCCCTTCGAGGTGGATGCCGGCCACCACGCCGTCGCGCACGAGCTCGGTCAGCGCCTTGACCTGGTCGGCGAGCTCCGGGACCGGCCGCGACACCAGGCTGGCGATCAGCGTGGTGGTGCCGTGCCGGCGGTGCGCGTTCGCCGCCTTGATCACCCGGGCCGGGTCCGCGCTGGTGAACGCCTCACCGCCGCCACCGTGGCAGTGGATGTCCACGAACCCCGGTACCAGCCACCCCCCGTTCACGTCCGTCGTCGGACCGTCCGGCGCCGCCCCCTCGCCCACGGCCGCGATCAGGCCGTCGCGCACCGCGACCCAACCCTGTTCGAGCACCCCGTCAGGCGTGACGACCCGACCACCGGTCAGGGTCACGTCCACGGGTCCACCCCACGTGCTCATCTCTCCTCCAGCATGTCGATGGCCAGCAGCGCGGCACCGAGGCACCCGGCCTCGTCACCCAACGCCGCCAGCCGCAGTTCCGGGCGCCGCTGGAACGTGGTCAGCTCGTCCAGTCGTGCGCCCAGCGGGTCCGTCAGCAACGGGCCCGCCAGTGCCAGGCCGCCGCCCAGCACCACGGCTTCCGGTCCCAACAACGCGGCTACCAGCAGGATGCCCCTAGCCAGCGCGTCCACGGCCTCACGCCACACGTCCGCCGCGTCGGTGTCGCCCGATGCGAGCAGTCGGGCCACCTCCGCCGCGCCGTTGACCTGGCGGTTCGTCCGCTTCGTGTAACGACGGGCGATCGCGGCGCTGCTCGCGCGCGCCTCGACGCAACCCGTCTGGCCGCACCCGCACGGGTCACCGTGGCCGACGTCCACGTGCCCGACCTCGCCCGGCGCGGACGAGACCCGGCCGTCCAGGACGAGGGCCGCGGCGATGCCGGTGCCGATGGGCACGATCACCGCGTTGGCGAGGCCGCGCGCGTTGCCCTGGCGGAGTTCGGCCAGGCCACCGGCGCGGACGTCGTGGCCGAAGGCGGTGGGCAGGCCGGTGGCCGCCTCGACCTCCTTGCGGAACGGGTGGTCGCGCCAGCCGAGGTTCGCGGAGTAGACGCCGACGCCCGCGGCCTCGTCCACGATGCCCGGCACCACGAGGCCGACGGCGTCGACCGGGTGGTCCGCGGAGGCGCGCAACTCGTCGACCAAGGCGGTCACGTCCTCGACCACGGCGTCGCCCGTGGGTCGGGTCGGACGGCGCCGCTGCGTCACCGGCCGCACCCCGGTGGGGGTGCCGGTGACCAGGGCGGCCTTGGTCTCTGTTCCGCCGACGTCGACGGCTATCACGTGTCTGGTGCGCGCCACGAGGACCGATACTGCGGCATGTGACCGCCATTGGTCTATACCAAGTACCGGATTGGACTCGTCCGGGGTGACGCCGGGGCCCGTCCGGGTGCCTGGCGGGGGTCTGACGCGTGCCTGAGGGGGCCAGACCGGGGCGTGACCGGGGTCGGCCGCGGGTGCTCGGCGGAAGCGCGGGTGGCGGTTCGGGGCGAAGGCTCGGCCGCGACTCGGCAGGTTCGAACGGGGCTCGGCATGTGCCGGCGAGGTGCGCCGGGCCGGCGAGAGGTGCGTCCCGCCGGTGAGGCACAGCGCCCGGCGGGGTCGCGGTCGGGCGGACGGTCTAGTTGCCGGCCATGATCTTCTGCAGGGCGTCCAGCGCCCGGCTGGCGGTGCTCTTCACGGTGCCCTTGCTGATGCCGGTGGCGTCCGCGATCTCCGCCTCCGACAGGTCGCCGTAGTACCGCAGCACGAGCACTTCCCGCTGCCTCGGCGGCAGCTGGGACAGGGCCGCCACGACCGCCTGGTGCTCCGCCGTGAGCATGGCGAGGCTCTCCGCCGACCGAGCGTTGGCGACGTGCGGCGGGGTGTAGTCGCGGGCCGTCTTGCGACGCCGCAGCACGCTGCGCGAACCGTTCACCACAGCCGTCCGCAGGTAGCCGACGGCCGCTTGCGCGTCCCGCAGGTTGGTCCAGTTCCGGTGCAGGCCGGTGAACGCCTCCTGCACGACGTCCTCCGCCGTGGCGGGCTCGTCGACCAGCAGCAGCGCCAACCTCACCAGCCGCATGCGGTGCTGGCGGTACAGGTCTTCCAGGGTGAGGGGACCGGTCGGCGCCGGTGCCACGCCGTCCTGGATCCGCAGGTTCGTCAGCGTGTCCTGCACACGCGCGATGCCGCCGCTGTTCCGATCGGGACCGACCACGGAAAAGACGTTACCCCGTCACGGGGTAGCTTCGGCGCGGCGTCGCACAACGAAGGGGGCTTCGATGGCTCGGTTCGCGGTCGAGTTCGTGTACGGGGACAACCAGGAGGAACGGCTGGCCGTCCGGCCGGCGCACCGGGAGTACCTGTCCACGCTGGTGGAGCGCGGTGCGCTGCTCGTCGCCGGCCCGTACGTCGACCAGACCGGCGCGTTGCTGGTCTACGAGGTCGCGGACGAGGACGAGCTGCGGGACGTGATCGCCGCCGACCCGTACACGCACGCCGGTGTGGTGGCGGAGACGCGCGTGCACGAGTGGCAGACGGTGATGGGCGCCTGGGTCTAGCGGACGGTCCGGCTAGCGCTTCTCGGCGGCGGTGCCGCCGGGGCCGACGAGGCCGGACAGGTCCCGCTGGGCCATCTCGCGGTCGGCGGCGGGCACCGACTTCGGTGCCTGCCGGTCGACCACCTTCGGAGTGAACGCGCGGAACAGCTTCAGGCCGCCGACCCACCCCGGCACGTGCACCGCCTTGGACCGGCGGGTGATGGCCCGCACCACGGCCTTGCCCACGTCGGAGACCGGGTACTTCTTGCCCGCCAGGCCCGGCATGCCGCTGCGCAGCGGTCCGAACACGGGGTGCCGGTCGGCGCTGTTGACCATGTCGGTGGCGATCCACGAGAAGTAGGCGACGCCGACGTCCACGCCCAGGTGCCGCACCTCGGCGCGCAGGCTGTCCGCGAACGCCTCGCAGCCCGCCTTCGCCGCCGAGTAGGCCGCGTTGCCGGGGATGTGCACGATCGCCGCCAGCGACGACACGACGAGGCAGTAGCCGCGGCTCGCGATCAGGTGCGGCAGGCAGGTGCGCACGGTCCGCCACACGCCGAGCAGGTTGACCTCGATGACCCGCTCGAACGCGGCCGGGTCCATCGACCGGACGAACCCGGTGGCGGCGATGCCCGCGTTGGCGACGACGACGTCGATGCCGCCGTAGTGGTCCACCACGCCGTTCACCGCGGTCTCCAGCGCCTCCCAGTCGGTGACGTCGGCCTCCCACGCCCTGCCGCCGCACTGCTCGGCCACCTGGCGCAGCTGGTCGCCCTCCAGGCCCACCAGGGCGAGCTTCGCGCCCCTCGCGGCCAGGCGCCGCGCCACCTCCGCGCCGATGCCCCTGGCCGCGCCAGTGATCAGGACAACCTTGCCCGCAACGTCCACGGTGACCTCCTCAGGCTGCTGTGCCGGGAGGCCACCGTAACGCAACTTACCGCCAGTAAGCTACTGGGGAGTTAAACTTCGCTCGCCGTGCTCAGGGCGGCGATCTCGTCCGCGGCGAGCCGCAGCTCCAGCGCGGGCAGCAGCTCCGCGAGCTGGTCCACCGTGCGGGCCGACGCGATGGGCGCGGCCACCGTCGGCTGGTCCGCGAGCCACGCCAGGGCGACCGCCGCCGGGGTCGTGCCGCGGCCCACGGCGACCTCGTCCAACGCCGTCAGCACGCGCAGGCCGCGCTCGTCGAGGTACCGCGACGCGGCGGCGGCCCGGGCGCTCTCCACCGTGACGCCCGGCCGGTACTTGCCGGTCAGGAAGCCCTTCGCCAGGCCCCAGTACGGCGCGGAGGACAGCCCGTGGTCCGCGACGGCACGCGACAGCTCGCCCTCGTACGACCGGTCGACCAGGTTGTAGGCCTGCTGGAGCGCGACGAACCCGGCGAACCCCTCGCGCTCGGACACGGCGAGCGCGGACGTGAGCCGGTCCGCGGTGTAGTTCGACGCGGCGATGTGCCGGACCTTGCCCGCCCGGACCAGCCGGTCGAACGCCGCCAGCGTCTCCTCCTGCGGCGTGCCGGGGTCGTCCTTGTGCGCGTAGTACAGGTCGATGTGGTCGACGCCGAGCCGGCGCAGCGAGTCCTCGGCGGCTCGCTCGATCGTGGCGGCCTTGAGGTCGTCGAGCCCGGCGAGCATGCCGACCTTGGTCGCGACCACGACCCGGTCGCGGTTGCCCCGCGACCTCAGCCACCGGCCGATGATCGTCTCCGACTCGCCGCCGGTGTGGCCCTCGGCCCACGCCGAGTACGCGTCCGCGGTGTCCACGAAGTCGCCGCCGGCCGCGACGTACGCGTCGAGCACGGCGAACGACGTCTCCTCGTCGGCGGTCCAGCCGAAGACGTTGCCACCCAGGCACAGGCGCGACACCCCGAGGTCGCTGGTTCCGAGTTTCGTCATGGCGCAGACCCAACCGGACGACGTCGGCGAGCGGGGAACCGGCGAGTCAGGACTAAATGGTGGGCCGGGGTGGTTGGTCCCGACAGCGCCTAGTTCGTGGGGAGACGAAATGACGGTCGAGTTGGGCAGGTACGGCGTGTGGGGCCTCGTGTCGCGGTGGGCCGGGCGCGAGGAGGCCGCGGCCGAGCTGGAGGAGCTGGGCTACGGCACCGTCTGGCTGGGCGCGTCACCCGACGGCAGTGTCCTGACCACGGTCTCCGCGCTCCTCGACGCCACCGACGAGATCACCGTGGCGACGGGCATCCTCAACGTCTGGACGACGCCGGCGGCCGAGGTCAACGACGGCTACCGGGCGTTGGCCTGGACCGACCGGTTCCTCGTCGGCATCGGCGCCGGGCACCGCGAGCTGGTGGGTGAGGTGTATCACAGCCCTTACCAGAAGCTCGTCCACTACCTGGACGAGCTGGACGTGCCGCGCGACCGCCTCGCCCTCGCCGCCCTCGGCCCCCGCGTGCTCCGGCTGGCGGCCGCGCGCACCAGCGTCGCCCACCCCTACCTGGTGACGCCGGAGTACACCGCCCACGCCCGCGAGACCGTCGGCGCGGGCGTGCTGCTCGCCCCGGAACAGCACGTGGTGCTGGAGGAGGACCCGTCGCGGGCCCGTGAGCTGGGACGGGAGGCGCTGTCGTTCTACCTGGGACTGCCGAACTACACGAGGAACTGGCTGCGGCACGGGTTCACCGAGGACGACCTGGCCGGCGGCGGCAGCGACCGGCTGGTGGACGCGCTGGTCGCGTGGGGTTCGGTCGAGACGGTCGCGCGCAGGTTGCGCGAGCACCACGAAGCGGGCGCCGACCACGTGGCCATCCAGGTGGTCGGCGCCACCGATGAGCTGCGGGGACTGCGCGACCTGGCGGCCGCGGTCATCGACGAGCCGGTCCTCGGCTAGCTCGTGGGCCGGCCGGTCGTGGGGCCGGCCGGTCCGCCGTCAGCTGTCGGAGACCTCGACGCCGCGCCAGAACGCGACGTGGCCCTTGATGTTGGCCGCCTCCGGCTTGGGCTCGGCGTAGTACCAGGCGGCGTCGGGGTTGTCCTGCCCCTCCACGTGCAGCGTGTAGTAGTTGGCGGTGCCCTTCCAGGGGCAGATCGAGACCGTCTCCGACGGCCTCAGGTACTGGGCGTGCACCGACTCCAGGGGGAAGTAGTGGTTCCCCTCCACCATCTCGGTTTTGTCACTCTCGGCGATGATCTCGCCGTTCCATCGTGCGATCGCCATGCGTCCACTATGCCGGTGATCAACTTCTCTCGCCGGCCCTGCCCGTAGGATGCTGCCGACACCGCGTTCCGGGCACCCGAGGAGGACCACCGATGCCCATCGCAACCCCCGAGGTCTACGCCGAGATGCTCGACCGCGCGAAGGCGAACGAATTCGCCTACCCCGCGATCAACGTCACCTCGTCCGAGACCCTCAACGCGGCCCTGCGTGGATTCGCGGAAGCCGAGAGCGACGGGATCATCCAGGTCTCGACCGGCGGAGCCGAGTTCGCCTCCGGCACGAAGGTCAAGGACATGGTGACCGGCGCGGTTGCGCTGGCGGAGTTCGCGCACGTGGTCGCCGAGAAGTACCCGGTGAACATCGCGCTGCACACCGACCACTGCCCCAAGGACAAGCTGGACGGCTACGTCCGACCGCTCGTCGCGATCAGCCAGGAGCGGGTGGACCGCGGGCTCAACCCGCTGTTCCAGTCGCACATGTGGGACGGCTCGGCCGTGCCGCTGGACGAGAACCTGAAGATCGCCTCGGAGCTCCTCGACCTCACCGCGAAGGCCAGGATCATCCTGGAGATCGAGGTCGGCGTCGTCGGCGGCGAAGAGGACGGCGTCGCCCACGAGATCAACGAGAAGCTGTACACCTCCCCCGAGGACTACCTGAAGACGGTGGACGCCCTCGGTTCCGGTGAGAAGGGCCGCTACCTGGTCGCGGCGACGTTCGGCAACGTGCACGGCGTGTACAAGCCGGGCAACGTGAAGCTGCGCCCGGAGATCCTGAAGCAGGGTCAGGACGTGGTGGCCGAGAAGCTGGGCCTCCCGGCCGGCTCCAAGCCGTTCGACCTGGTCTTCCACGGCGGCTCCGGCTCGCTGCTGGAGGAGATCCACGAGGCCGTGTCGTACGGCGTCATCAAGATGAACATCGACACGGACACGCAGTACGCGTTCACCCGTCCGATCGTCGGCCACATGTTCACGAACTACGACGGCGTGCTGAAGATCGACGGCGAGGTCGGCAACAAGAAGGCCTACGACCCGCGGTCGTACCTGAAGGCCGCCGAGCAGGGCATGGCCGCCCGCATCGCCCAGGCGTGCGAGCACCTGAAGTCCTCCGGCCGCATGATCGCCGGCTGAGTCCCCCGCACGACGTGAACGGCCCCCTCCGGGTTCTCCGGAGGGGGCCGTTCCCCGTGGTCGGCGTGCGTGGTCGGCGTGCGCGCGGCACGCGGGGTCAGGCGGTGACCAGCGGTCGTCCGGGGCTCTGCCCCACCTTGGCGCGGTCCGCGGCGACCCACAGCACGGCCAGCACCACGAACGTCGCCGCCGCGGACGGGTAGCTGATCGGCGGTGCGGCGTCCACGGCCTGCTGCGCCCAGATCCCGCCGTAGCCGAGCCCGGTCACGGCGGCCGAGCCGAGCACGGCGACCACCGGCACGGGCAGGTCGCCGAGGTGCGCGGCGTCCACGGCGAGGCCGATGAGCAGCAGGAACAGCGGCACGGTCGACAGCGGGAAGTCGGCGCCCGCGAGCAGCGGCCAGATCAGGCAGCGGTAGGCGACGTACCCGCCGGCCACCGCCGTCGCGGACCACCGGGCGCCGAGCGTGCGGCGGGCGACGACGAGCACGAGGGCCGCCGGGACGAGCCCCCACACCGGGTAGACCCAGTCGGGGATCGGCAGCGAGAACTGGACGATCGACTCGCGGTCGACCGGGCGGCCGATCTGGTCGGCGGCGAACTGCAGCAGGATCGGCTCGGCGTACGGGTCGCCGCGGTCCCACGAGGCGATCTCCAGCACGCCGTACTCCTGGTGCTGGTTCGGGAACCAGACGTTCTCCAGGAAGAAGAACCACAGCGCGGCCAGGCCGAACCACCGCCACCGGCCGTGCGGGTACAGCGTGATCCAGCCGCGGATCGCGCCCACGAGCATGATCGCGGTGCCCAGGTACAGCAGGGCGTGCGACCCGCTCCACGACGTGATGTCGAGGCCGTTGATCCGGTGGTTGATCAGGTCGATCGGCAGGGCGATGAGGAAGATCCCGGTGCCCGCCTGCATGAACCACAGCGCGTGCTTGTCCACGCCGTAGCCGGTGTAGGTGTGGAACAGGGTCAGCCCGACCACGATCACCGTGCCCACGGTGTTGATCAGGTGCGGTGGCGCGAGCTCGTCGCGCAGCCACTTGAAGTGCCAGGCCACGTCCCACGACGAGCCGATCAGCTTGAGCAGCAGACCGGCCAACCAGAGCCGGTAGACCGCGCTGACGAGAGCCGGTGGCGTCTCGCGCCCCGGCTCGCCCCGCTCCCAGTACTGGTCGCGGAAACGTGCGACGCGCTTGGATACCCCCGTGTTCACCCGCCCATGATGCGTCTCGACAGGATTCCCTGGAAGGGCCGCCCGCCCTGGTATTTCCCTGAACGACCCCTAAGGGACGTCGACGACCAGCTCCTTCCGGGGTGCGTTCATGCGAACGGGTGAGGGGCGTTGCTCCGCTCGGTCGTACCCGGAAGGGTGCGGGTCTGAGAGTTCGCTGAGAACCCGAGGAGCGCTTTCATGGGCAAGAAGGTCGTGGCGGGCATCATCGCCTCCGCGCTGGTGCTGGCACTGGTCGCTGCGGTGGTGCGGGTCTTCCTAAGCTGATCGCATGGAGAACCTGCTCGGTCCCGAACCCACGTTGCTGCCCGACCGCCCGGAGGCGCAGGCCGCCGCCGAGGCGGGCACCGACCCGGCCAAGATCGTCCGCGCGTACCCCGACTTCAGCGAGGCGTGGGCGCTGCTCGCCGAGCGGGCGTTGCAGACCGGCGACCCGGTCGCCGGCTACGCGTTCGCCCGCACCGGCTACCACCGCGGCCTCGACCAGCTGCGCCGGTCCGGCTGGAAGGGCCACGGCCCCGTGCCGTGGTCGCACCGCGCCAACCAGGGCTTCCTGCGGGCCCTCGCCGCCCTGGCCCGTGCCGCCGACGAGATCGGCGAGGCCGAGGAGTACGAGCGCTGCAAGAAGTTCCTCGCCGACAGCGACCCGGCGGCCCCCGCCGCCCTCGGCCTGAGCTGACCCCGTGGGGGCCGTGCGCGACGAGGTGGCGCGCAGGCTGAGGCGGTGGCAGAGCACGGCCCTGCCCATCGCGCAGGCCGCGCTCGCCGCCGGGCTGTCCTGGTTCGTCGCCACCGAGGTCGTCGGGCACGCGCACCCGTTCTTCGCGCCGATCGCCGCCGTCGTCTGCCTCGGCGTCTCGCTGGGGCAGCGGCTGCGGCGCGTCGTGGAACTCGTCGTCGGCGTCTCCGTGGGCGTCGGCGTCGGGGACGTGCTGATCTCGCTGATCGGCTCCGGGCCGTGGCAGATCGCGCTGGTGGTGGCCCTGGCGATGTCGGCGGCCGTGCTGCTGGACGGCGGCGCGGTCATCGCGCTGCAGTCCGGCTCGTCGGCGGTGCTGGTCGCGACGCTGCTGCCGCCCAGCGCCGGCGGCGGCCTCGACCGGATGGTCGACGCGCTGGTCGGCGGGGTGGTGGGGCTGGCCGTGACGGCGTTGCTGCCGGCGAACCCGCTGACCGTGGCGCACCGGCAGGCGAAGGTCGTGTTCGGCGAGCTGACCGAGGCGCTGCGCGGGATGGCGAAGGCGGTGTCCGAGGAGGACGCCGTGCAGGCCGCCGGGGTGCTGGCGCGGTTGCGCGGCAGCCAGGAGGCGGTGGACGAGTTCGCGGCGGCGTTGAAGACCGGCGGCGAGATCGCCACCATCGCGCCGATCCGGTGGCGCAGGCGGCACGAGCTGGGCCGGTACGGGACGGCCGCCACGCCCGTGGACTACGCGCTGCGCAACACGAGGGTGCTGGCGCGGCGGGCGCTGGCCGCGCTGCGGGACGGCGAGCGGATGCCGGACGTGCTGCCCGACGTGCTGCGGCGGTACGCGGACGCGGTGGACGTGCTGCGGGCCGAGCTGCAGCGCGGCGACGAGCCGAAGCTGGCGCGCGCGGCGATCCGGGACGCGGCGGCGCCCGCCACGTGGCGGCGGATGGGCGGCGAGGGCTTCTCGACCAGGGTGGTGCTGGCCCAGGTCCGGTCGGTGGCCGTGGACCTGTTGCAGGCCACCGGTTTGTCGCGGGTGGAGGCGAGGGAGTCGTGGGCGCCCCTGACGCGCGCCGACTGACGCGCGCGGGGCGGCAACGGCTCCGCTAACCCTCCGGTCGGTTCAGGACGCCGAGCAGGACGTCGTGCACGGCGTCGTGGTCGCGCGGGTCCGCCAGCCGGCAGGACGCGCCGGTGATGGCGTACCACTCGTCCGCGCCCTCGTAGCGCACCGTCGCGCGCAGCTCGCCGTCGGCCAGCGTGGTGCGCAGCTCCAGGGGCCCGGTGATCACGCCGACCTCGTCGGTCATGACGCCGCCGGGTCCGGGCACGAACGGGGACGAGCGGTCAGCCATCGGTCGTCAGCACCTCCCGAGCATGCTCTGCAGTGCAGACTTCTCCGCCGAGTTCACCGTCAAACCCCAGTTGTGCTTGGAGCGGACCCACATCTTGGCGTAGGTGCACCAGTACGTGGTCAGCGGCGGCTTCCACAGCGCGGGGTCCTGGTCGCCCTTGGCCTGGTTCACGTTGTCCGTCACGGCGATGAGCTGAGGGTTGCCCAGGTCGTTGGCGAACGACTGGCGGCGGGCCGTGGTCCACGACGACGCGCCGGAGCGCCACGCCTCGGCCAGCGGCACGACGTGGTCGATGTCCACATCGGACGCGAGGCTCCACGTCGCGCCGTCGTACGGGCTGTACCAGCGGCCCGACGTGGCGGCGCAGGCGGAGTCGGTGACCACGTTGGACCCGTCGCGCTTCAGGACCGTCTCCCGGGTGTTGCAGGCGCCCGAGATCGTGATCCAGTGCGGGAACTTGTCCCGCGAGTACCCCGTCATGGAGCCCTCGGAGGCGACCCGGAGCGCGGCCAGCTCGGAGAGGGCGGTGGTGGTGCTCGGGATGTTCGGCGGCGTGGCCTGGGCAGGGGTGACCAGGCCGACAGCCAGCAGACCAGCCAGGAGCAGGGAAAGAGCCGGAAGTCGCAGGAATCGGGAGAATCGCGCGGCTTTGTTGACCATTGACATAATTCCGACCTTCCTAGTTGGAAGCTGTCGGAATTAACCTTGGGTCAATTCTCCTTCCGTTACAACGCCTTCGAGTGACACCTGAATGGCGAAGGAGGAAATTCCTCAGTCACTAGAGCCCGCGGACCAGGCGCAACTCCTCCGTGTGGCGGTACCAGGTCCACTTGCCCATCGGGCGCGGGTGCGCGATGCCGTCCGAGTTCACCTGGACGGGCAGGCAGCCGAGTTGGAAGGCGCGTGCCGACGTCGTGGTGACCTTGCGGGTGAACAACCTCTTGTTGATCACGTGGACCAGGAGGCCGAGCCCGCTCTCCGGGTCCGGGGTGACCTCCAGCCGGGTCGCCTGGCCGCGCAGCACCACCGTGTCGTCGCCGTAGCCGACGCCGCGCACCGGGCCGAGCGAGCCGAGCCCCACCAGCACGCCGCCCACGTCGTCCCGGATGAGCGGGACGCGGTCCGCGTCACCCGACAGGGCGAGGTCGAGGGCGCGGCCGGGATCGGTGGGCAGACCCCACAACCGGGCCACCTCGGACCGCGGGTCGGCGGGCACGAACCCCACCGGGACGTCCGCCAGCCGTTCGGTGCGCAGCAGCCGCAGCACCACCGCGTTCAGGTCGGCGTCCGTCCCGTGGACGACGAGACGTTTATCACCCAATTCGGCGACAACCGGGTCTACCTCGGCCTTTCCGGGCCGTGCGGCCACTTGGCGTACCGCGAAACGGTCACCGTCCGTGATCATTGGCGACTGCGCGTTTCCGCAGGCCAGCACGATTCCGCGCACCTTCATCTCCTGGTCTACCCTCAACAGCCGTCCATTGACGGCTCGGCCGTCGCAGGCATTCGGCTCTTACCCGTCCAACCGCTTGGAGTTTCACATGCCGGCCGTCGTGCTGATCGGTGCCCAGTGGGGCGATGAGGGCAAGGGCAAGGCAACCGACCTGCTCGGTGACCGGGTGCAGTGGGTCGTCCGCTACCAGGGCGGCAACAACGCCGGGCACACCGTGGTGCTGCCCGACGGGCAGAAGTTCGCCCTGCACCTGATCCCCTCCGGAATCCTCACGCCCGGCGTGACCAGCGTCATCGGCAACGGCGTCGTGGTCGACCCCGGCGTGCTGCTCGAGGAGCTGGCGGGCCTCGACGAGCAGGGCGTCGACACGAGCCGGCTGATCATCTCCGCCGACGCGCACCTGATCATGCCGTACCACGTGGCGATCGATAAGGTCACCGAGCGCTACCTGGGCAAGGCCAAGATCGGCACCACCGGCCGCGGCATCGGCCCGTGCTACCAGGACAAGATCGCCCGCGTCGGCGTGCGCGCCCAGGACCTGCTGGACGAGAAGATCCTCCGGCAGAAGGTCGAAGCGGCGCTGGACTTCAAGAACCAGGTGCTGGTCAAGGTCTACAACCGCAAGGCGCTCGACCCGGAGCAGGTCGTGGACAGCGTGCTGGAGCACGGCACGAAGTTCACCTCCCGCATCGCCGACACCCGCCTGCTGCTCAACGAGGCGCTGGACCGCGGCGAGACCGTGCTGCTGGAGGGCTCGCAGGGCACGCTGCTCGACGTGGACCACGGCACCTACCCGTTCGTGACGTCGTCCAACCCGACCTCGGGCGGCGCGAGCGCCGGTTCCGGCATCGGCCCGACGAAGATCACCACGGTGATCGGCATCCTGAAGGCGTACACGACGCGCGTCGGCTCGGGCCCGTTCCCGACCGAGCTGAACGACGACATGGGCGAGCACCTGCGCAAGACCGGCGGCGAGTTCGGCGTGACGACCGGGCGTTCGCGGCGCACCGGCTGGTTCGACGCCGTGATCGCCCGGTACGCGGCGCGGGTGAACGGCATCACCGACTACTTCCTCACCAAGCTGGACGTGCTGTCCGGGCTGGAGAAGGTGCCGGTCTGCGTCGGTTACACGATCGACGGCGAGCGGGTCGACGAGATGCCGATGACGCAGACCGACGTGCACCACGCCGTGCCGGTGTACGAGGAGCTGCCGGGCTGGTTCGAGGACATCAGCCACTGCCGCACGTTCGAGGAGCTGCCCGCGAACGCGCGCGCGTACGTCGAGCACCTGGAGCAGATCTCCGGCGCCCGGATGTCCGCGATCGGCGTCGGCCCCGGCCGCGACCAGACCATCGTGCGCCACGACATGCTGGGCTGACCACCCCGCGCGAAGAACCCCCGGTGCCGACGCAATCGGCACCGGGGGTTCTTTCGTTATTCGGGAGTCGTTGACTTCCCCGCCACGGCCAAAACTCGGACCCGCTGATCAGCGCGTCCGATGTCTTCCGCCCGCCGCGAGAAACCCGTGTCGATTTCCTTGGCGGCCGTGGTCACGCGCTGGGAATCGGTGTCCGGCACACGCCCGCCGCGGGACGACGCGAATTGCCCGTGGGCTCCCGCTTCGAGTTCCTGGTGGCGTTCCGCCTGGCCCGGCGGGGCCTGCTCGCCTGACACCACCGGGGGACGCCTTGGCGGGCGTCCCCCGGTGGTCGTCGGTCAGCCGTTGCGGGCTTCCACGGCGGTGTCCGGGTTGTCGGCGAACACGCCGTCCAGCCCGGTGGCGTAGAACTTCGCGTACTCGCCGAACGCGTTGCCGTACGCGGCCGGGTCGGTCGACGTGCGGAAGTCCGCCGGCAGGAACGCGTTCTCGTTGCGGAACGTCCACGCGTGCACGATCAGGCCGCGCGCGTGCGCGTCACGCACCAGCGTCGTCGGCTGGCGCAGGAAGCCCGCCGCGTCCCGCGGGATGATCCGGTCCTTCGCCGCGCCGATGCCGGACGCGTAGGTGCGGATCTCGCGCAGCCCCTCGGGCGTCACCAGGTCGCTGTAGGTGCGCTTGTCGCCCGCCTTGACGAAGTCGTACGGCGCGCCCGACCCGTTGATCAGCTGCACCAGCGGCACGCGCAGGTGCGCCTTGAGCTGCTTGAGGTTCGCCACCTCGAACGACTGCACGTACACCTTGGCGTTGGGCCGGTTCAGGCCCGAGCGGGTGAGCACGTCGACCAGGCGCGGCTCCAGCGGGAGGCCGATGTCCTGGAAGTACGTGGGGTGCTTGGTCTCGGGGTAGAGGCCGATCTCGCGGCCGAGCTCGCGGGACAGCCGGCGGGACAGGTCGACGACCTCCTCCAGCGTCGGCACCTCGAACCGGCCGTCGTACAGCGTGTTGCGCGGCCGCACCTCGGGGATGCGCTCCTTGGCCCGCAGGGTCTTCAGCTCGGCGAGCGTGAAGTCCTCGGTGAACCAGCCGGTGATCGGCGTGCCGTCGATGACCTTCGTGGCCCGGCGCCCGGCGAACTCCGGGTGCGCGGCCACGTCCGTGGTGCCGCCGATCTCGTTCTCGTGCCGCGCGACCAGCTTGCCGTCCTTGGTGACGACCAGGTCGGGCTCGATGTAGTCGGCGCCCATGCGCGCCGCCAGCTCGTACGCCGCCAGCGTGTGCTCGGGCCGGTAGCCCGACGCGCCGCGGTGGCCGATCACCAGCGGGCCCTTGCGGGACGACGCCACCTCGGGTTCACCGCTCGCCGACCCCGATGGCAGCACCACCGCCCCGGCCACCGCGAGCGCCGCGAGCGCCGCTCCGACGATCTTCGTCCGCATCATCGCCGACCTCCTCAGAGATTCCTGACGCGCGGCAGCCTCGTCGCGCACCGCGACGTCCTGGACACCGTAGGGCGAAGCGAAGACCACGTCACGGTGAACGCGTAGTGGGTGTTCGGTCCTTCGTCACTCCCTGGATATGGCCGCTTCCTCCAGGTCGAGTTCCCGCAGCACCCGGATCAACACCTCGTCGTCGATCTGCCCCTCGTCACGCGCCCGCACGAACACCTGGCGCTCGGCCGCGAGCATGGTCCGCCGCAACCTCCGGTACGTCGCGGCGGGGCTCTCGTCCTCCTGCCGGCCCAGCCGCTCCCACGCCGCGTTGCCCCGGTGCTCGGCCATGATCCGCAGCCGTTCCACGATGTGCTCGGGCGTGTCCCCACCGCCGTCGCCGACGACCTCGTCCAGCCTGGCCACGGCCGCCCGCGCCGCCGCGTGCTGCACCTGCGCCTCGGCCAGCGCGTCGGTCCGCTCCTCGTCGCCGCGGACGCCGAGCTTGCGGATCAGGTACGGCAGCGAGAGCCCCTGCAGCAGGAGCGTGCCGACGGTGACGACGAACGCGCAGAACACGATCACGTCCCGGCCGGGCAGGTCCAGCGGCAGCGCGCTCGCCGCGGCCAGCGACACCACACCCCGCATCCCCGCCCACGACAGCACGGTCACGCCACGCCACCCCGGCGCCCGCTCGCGCTCCCGGACGCGCCTCGACAGCAGCCGGGGCAGGTACGCCGCCGGGTACATCCACACGAACCGCACCAGGATCGTCGCCGCCAGCACGGCCGCCGCCGCCCACGCCAGCCCGGCCGTGATGTCCACGTCCCGCACCACGCTGTTCAGCTGCAAGCCGATCAACGCGAACACGAACGACTCCAGCACCACGTCCACCGAACGCCACACCGCCGTGTCCTGCAGGCGCGTGTAGTACGAGCTGCGCGGGGCGTTGTGGCCGATGTAGAGCCCGGCGACGACGACCGCGAGCACACCGGAGGCGTGCAGCTCCTCGGCGAAGATGTACGCGCCGAACGGCACCAGCAGGCCGAGCGCGCTCTCCAGCACCCCGTCGTCCAGCCGCTCCCGAATCCAGCGCACCGCCCACCCGATGGCCAGCCCCACCAGCACGCCGCCACCCGCGCTGATCACGAACGTCCGCGTGCCGTCGAGCCAGGTCGCGGTCGCGCCCGCCGCCGCGGCCACGGCGACCTTGTAGGCGGTCAGCGCGGTCGCGTCGTTGATCAGGCTCTCGCCGGTCAGCAGCGTCATCGTCCGGCGCGGCAGGTTGAGCCGCCGTCCGATCGCGACGGCCGCCACCGCGTCCGGCGGCGCCACCACCGCCCCGAGCACCAGGGCCGCCGGCAGGGACAGCTCCGGCAGGACGAGGTGCGCGACCCAGCCGACGGCGATCGTCGTGGCCAGCACCAGGCCCACCGCGAGCAGTCCGATGGGCCGCAGGTTGGCGCGGAAGTTGTGGTACGAGCTGTCCAGCGCGGCCGAGTACAGCAGGGGCGGCAGCACCAGGACCAGGATCAGCTCCGGCTCCAGCGCGAACTCGGGCAGGCCGGGGATGAACGACACCGCCAGGCCGACGCCCACCAGCACCAGCGGGGCCGACCAGTTGAGGCGCTTGGCCGCCGCCGTCACGAGCAGCGCGCCGACGAGCAGCAGGAGCAGTCCGGGTCCGTGCATGGCGCAATCTTGCGTGATGATGACGGGTATGACCTGTCCTCACGTAGCGGACCTGCCGGCCGCGGTGGCCCCGGACAACGCCGAGGGCTGCGCGGACTGCCTCGCCGCCGGCGAGCGCAACTGGGCCCACCTCCGGATCTGCCTCACCTGCGGCCACGTCGCGTGCTGCGACTCCAGCCCGCGCCGGCACGCGACGGCGCACTTCGGCGCGTCCGAGCACCCCGTGGTGCGGTCGTTCGAGCCGGGCGAGGACTGGCGCTGGTGCTACGTCGACTCCCGGATCGTGTGACGGGCGTCTTTACAGTCCCTTTAGACGGTGGGGCTATGGCTGTGACCTGTGGCACAAGTAGCTTCGGTTGCGCTCGATCCAGCGCGACACGAAGGAGTGCGCGTGCCGACCAAGCCGCAGGTCGAAGTCGATGAACTGATCGCCGAGTACGACGAGGAGCGCCCGTCGCGCGCCTTGTCCCGGCGGTGGGAGCTGGGCGTGTGGGTGGCGGGCCTCGCCATCGCGCTGCTCGTGCTCAAGCAGGTGTTCTGGCCGTTCGGCAAGGGCAGCCAGTACTACCTGGTGATCTTCCTGGCGGTCACGCTGCCGCTGGTCTTCCTCTGCTACCGGCCGCGCGGCCGGCGTGGCGAGGGCGACGACCCCGGCGTCATCGACTGGGTGGCGGCCGCCCTCGCGTTCGTTGCCGGCTCGTACCCGCTGTTCGGCGGGTTCGACGCGTTCCTCGACCGGCAGGGCCAGCTGACCCCGGTGGACGTGGTCGCCGGGTCGGTGCTGCTGGTGCTGATCCTGGAGGCGTGCCGGCGGACCACCGGCTGGGTGCTGCCGATCGTGTGCGTCGCGTTCATCGCGTTCGCCTACTACGGGGGTTTCCTGCCGCCGTCCTGGGACATCTCCCACGCGGGCGTGGACTTCAGCCAGATCATCAGCGGCTTCTACAACGCCGCCACCGGGTTCTACGGCACGCCGCTGGACGTCGCCGCCACGTACATCGTGCTGTTCACGATCTACGGGTCGGTGCTGAACGCGTCCGGCGCGGGCACGTTCTTCGTGGACATCAGCTTCGCCGCGTTCCGCAAGTCCCGGACCGCGCCCGGTCGCACCGCCGCCACCGCCGGGTTCCTGCTCGGCACCGTGTCCGGCTCCGGCACCGCGACCACCGTCTCGCTGGGCGCGGTGACGTGGCCGATGCTGAAGAAGGCCGGGTACCCCAAGGAGAACGCGGGCGGGCTGCTCGCCGCGTCCGGCATCGGCGCGATCCTGTCCCCGCCGACGCTCGGCGCGGCGGCGTTCATCATCGCCGAGTTCCTGGAGACGTCCTACCTCCAAGTGCTGATCTGGGCGATCCTGCCGACGCTCCTCTACTACCTGGGCATCGCGCTGGCCGTGGAGATCGACGCCCGCAAGTTCGGCGCCAAGCCCGTGGACATCGACTCGCCGAGCCCGTGGGCGCTGCTCAAGCGCGGCGGGTACCACTTCCTGTCCCTCGCCGTGATCGTCGTGTTCCTGGCGCTGGACATCCCGGTGTTCTCCGCCGTCGTCTACGCGACCGGTGTCGCGGCGGTGTTCGCGCTGATCGCCAAGCGCGGCGACGTGCGGGAGTGGCTGCGGGCGATGGCGGACTCGCTGTCGTCGGGCGTGCGGTCGGCGCTGCCGGTGGTCGCGGTGTGCGCGGCGGCGGGCGTGATCACGTCCACGATCACCAGGACCGGGCTGGGCCAGGTGCTGGCGTCGGGGCTGGTGGACCTCGCCGCCGCGGTCTCGTCCAACCCGACCGTGGTCCTGTTCGTCACGGTGGTGCTCGCGGCGGTCGCGGTGAGCCTGCTCGGCCTGGCCGTGCCGGTGACCGCGTCGTTCATCATCTCGTGGGTCGTCATCGGGCCCGCGCTGGTGCAGCTGGGCGTGGCGCCCGAGGAAGCCGCCATGTTCATCTTCTACTACGCGGTGCTGTCCGAGGTGACGCCGCCGACCGCGCTCGCCGCCGTGGCCGCCGCCGCCATCACCGGCGGCGACGTGATGAAGACGATGTGGCGGACGTGGAAGTACACGCTGCCCGCGTTCCTCGTGCCGATGGCGTTCGTGCTGACCGACAACGGCGCCGGGCTGCTGCTGCGGACGTCGTTCGTCGACGCGCTGTGGGTGTTCGCCGCCTCCGCGCTGGGCGTGGCCGCGTTGGCCGTGCTCACCGGCGGGTGGCTGTTCGGTCTCGCGCGGTGGCCGGAGCGCGCGCTCTGCGCACCCGCCGCCGTGGCCCTGCTCTACCTGCAACCCGTGACCGTCGCCGTCGGCCTGGGGTTCCTCCTGGCCGCGGTCGCGGTGCACGTCGTCCTCCGCCGTATGACCACCTCGGGAAAGGAACAGCATGCGTAGCTGGGCGTTCAAGGTCGCCGTCGGCGTGCTCTCGGTCGGCCTCGTCGCCGCCGGGTGCGGCGGCAAGCGCACCCCCACCGACACCGGGAGCGACAACGCCGGCGCACCCGCCTGCGAGGCGGCCGACGGCCGGCTCACCATCGCCACCGGCAACTCCGGGGGCGTCTACTACGTCGTCGGCGGCGGGCTCGCCAAGCTGATCAGCGACAACACCAAGCTGAAGGCCACGGCCGCCGAGACCGGCGCGTCCGTGCAGAACATCCAGCAGCTCGTGGCGGGCGACTACGACTTGGCGTTCTCGCTGGCCGACACGGCGGCGGACGCGGTCGCGGGCAAGGGCGCGTTCGACGGCAAGCCGCAGCAGGTGCAGGCGCTGACCAGGCTGTACCCGAACTACACGCAGGTGCTCGTGCGCACCGACTCCGGCATCAACTCGGTCGCCGACATGCGCGGCAAGCGGATCTCCACCGGGTCGCCCAAGTCCGGCACCGAGGTCATCGCGCAACGGCTGCTCACCGCCGCCGGGCTCAACCCCGAGACCGACGTGCAGGCGCAGCGGCTCGACCTGGCCAAGACCGCCGACGGGATGAAGGACGGCAGCATCGACGGCCTCGTCTGGTCCGGCGGCCTGCCCACCGCGCAGATCACCGACATCACCACGTCGTTGAAGGACAAGGTCAAGTTCATCGACATCACGCCGCAGCTCGACGCCCTGAAGAAGATCAACCCGGTGTACGACCGGGGCACCATCCCGGCCGCCACCTACGGGCAGGCGGAGGGCGTGGCGACCGTGGCCGTGCCGAACGTGCTGCTCGTGCGCTCGGACTTCCCGGAGGCCAACGCGTGCGCCATCACCAAGCTCATCTACGCCAAGAAGGCGGACCTGGAGGCGGTGCACCCGGCGGCCAAGGACATCCGCGAGGAGAAGGCCGGGATGACCGACCCGGTGCCGCTGCACCCCGGCTCGCTGGACGCACTGGGCGGCTGACCGGCGGGGTCATCTAGGCTTCCCCACCGTGCGTGTCCTGGTCATCGGGTCTGGCGCCCGTGAACATGCCCTTGTCCTCGCTTTGTCGCGGGACCCTTCGGTGATCGCGTTGGCCTGTGCGCCGGGCAACGCGGGCATCGCGGGCGTCGCCGAGACCTACGGGGTCGACGTCACCGACGGCGCGGCCGTCGCGGCGCTGGCCAAGGAGTGGAACGCCGACCTCGTCGTGGTCGGGCCGGAGCAGCCCCTGGTGGCGGGTGCGGCGGACGCCGTGCGCGCCATCGGCATCCCCTGCTTCGGCCCGTCCGCCGCGGCGGCCCGCATCGAGGGCTCCAAGGCGTTCGCGAAGGACGTCATGGCCGCCGCGGGCGTGCCGACCGCCGTGTCGGAGGTCGTCGACAACCCGGCCCGGCTCGACTCGGCGCTGAACCGCTTCGGCCCGCGGTGGGTCGTGAAGGACGACGGCCTGGCCGCCGGGAAGGGCGTGGTCGTCACGTCCGACCGCGCCGCCGCCCGCGCGCACGCCATGACCCTGCTCGACCACGGCCACCCGGTGCTGCTGGAGTCGTTCCTCGACGGTCCCGAGGTGTCGCTGTTCTGCCTGGTGGACGGCTCGTCCGTGGTGCCGCTGCTGCCCGCGCAGGACTTCAAGCGCGTCGGCGACGGCGACTCGGGCCCGAACACCGGCGGCATGGGCGCGTACTCCCCGCTCCCCTGGGCATCACCCGACCTGGTGGACACGATCGTGGCGACCTGCGTCCAGCCGGTCGTCGACGAACTGGCCCGCCGCGACACCCCGTTCACCGGCCTGCTCTACGCGGGCCTGGCCCTCACCTCCACCGGCCCGCAGGTCATCGAGTTCAACTGCCGGTTCGGCGACCCGGAGACCCAGGCCGTCCTGGCGCTCCTCCGCACCCCCCTGGCGGGCCTCTTCCACGCCGCCGCCACCGGCGCCCTCGCCTCCGCGCCGCCCCTCGACTGGGCCGACGGCTACGCCGTCACCGTCGTGATCGCCGCCGAGGGCTACCCCGGCCGCCCGCGCACCGGCGACGTCATCACCGGCGCGGAAGCGGACGGCGTCCTCCACGCGGGCACCCGCCGGCGCGAGGACGGCGCCGTCGTCTCCACCGGCGGCCGGGTCCTGTCCGTGGTCGGCACGGGCGCGACCCTGGCCGACGCCCGCACCGACGCCTACCGCCGCGTCGAGGCCGTCCACCTGACCGGCTCCCACCACCGCACCGACATCGCCCTGCATGCGGCGAACGGCGAGATCGACGTCCCCTGACCGTCACCCGGCTCGACACCCGACGGCCGGTCGGACTTCGTCCGAAAAGCCCCCGCCGCGGTCCCGTGAAGCCCACGGGAACCGCGGCGGGGGCTTCTTCGTCCAACCTCAGACCCGGCTCACGTGGTCGTTGGTAGCCTCGGACCGGGATCGACTCGTCACCGACCGTACGGGGGTAGGGCGTCATGGCAGAGGAGAACGGCCTCCTGGGAGCCGTCGCCGCCGTGGGGGGGACCATCGGCAAGGCGGTCGGCGACATGTTCGCAGCGGAGAAGCGGCTGAACGACACGGTGGCCTCCGGCCCTGGCACCGGCCAGCAGTTCGAGGTCACCAAGGAAACGGTCCTCCAGGCCGGCAAGATCATCAACGATCAGGCACTGGTGCTCGCGGCCACTCTCCGCGAGAGCGAGCGCGACCTGATGGTGGACCTGCCCCCCGGTTCAGACCCCGTCAACCAGAGCATCGCCGCAGCGTGGAACTCCCGTTTGGCAGGCGACGAGAACACCTACGCCGGCCGGGTCGAGCAGTACGTCAAGAGCTTGCTCAACCTTGCGGGTCAGCTGCGCGAGGTCGCGCGTCAGTACGGGTTCACCGAGGACGAGGTCACGGCGGCTTTTGGGGCGTCCGGTGCGAAATAGGGTTCGACGTGGTGTTGTGCTCGCCGTCGCGGCGGGTCTCTTCCTGGTCGGCTGTACCCAGCAGGAACCGGGCGACCCACGCCCAGGGGGCACCACCACCGGCGAATCGACGTCCGACAGCTCCTCGACCCCGACGACCAGCCGCTCATCCCGTCCGAAGGAGATCAAGCTCGACGGGGTGGATCCGTGCAAGGTGTTGACGGCCGACCAGATGAAGCAGCTGTCCGTCGTGAAAGCCCAGGCGGACGAGGGCAACCTGAGCGGCATCGGCAAGTATCCGCTCTGTGACTACCACACGAGGTCTGCTCCGGTGTTCGGGTATGGCGTCGGTCTTGTGACCAATGGGGGCATCGAGCACTGGCAGGGCAACGGGAACGTCGACGTCAACCGCACCGAGGTGAGCGGTTATCCGGCTGCCCAGTTGGTGCTCAGCGGCACGGACAACGTCATGTGCTCCATCGCGGTCGACGTCGCGGACGGGCAGCAGCTCGTCGTGGACTTCAACCCGCTCGGTGACGAGTTCACGCAGGACGAGATGTGTCAGAACGCGAAGAAGGCGGCTGAGCTGGCGCTCGTCACCTTGCCGACTCTGGTGTGAGGGGGAAGCCAATGGGTTACCGAGAGATCACCGACTTCCGGTTCGAGGGTTACGACAACCAGGCGCTGGCCACCCTCGTCCAGCAGTTCCAGGCGGGTGACGCCGCGCAAAAGTTCAGCGACGCCTCGCACGCGCTCCGCCAGTTGTCCGCCAGCCTCGCCGAAGTGGACGAAACCCTGCGCACCGAGCTGAAGAAGCTCGGCATCGACTGGCAGGGCGCCGCCGGCGAGCGGGCCAACGAGAAGACCACGGTCATGGCCGACTACGCGTCGGAAGCCGATGAGGCGGCCAGGCAGAACTCACAGGCGACCGCCGTGCAGGGCGCCAACCACAGCCAGACGCGGAACGGGATGCCCGATCCGCAGCAGTTGCGCGGTGACACGGACACGAACCTCGTCGACGACGTCGGCGGCTGGTTCGGGTACGAGACGGATCACGCCAAAGAGGTCAAGCAGACGCAGGCCGCGCGCGAGCAGACGATCCGCGGGCTCGACCAGTACACCGAGGCGAGCCGCGACGCGCTCAACCAGTACCAGGGCATGACGAAGCCGCCGCAGTTCGAGGTGACGACGGCGTCCAGCGTGAGCACGCCCGTCGCGCCGGTGGTGCCGCCCGGTGGTGGCGTGCCGCCGACGATCCCCGGCGGGACGCCCGGCTTCCCCGGCGGCTCGGGCCAGCTGCCCGGCGGCGGCTCGGTGCGCCTGCCCCCGCACCTCCCCGGACACCTCCCCGGACACCTCCCCGGACACCTCCCCGGACACCTCCCCGGCGGCTCGACGACGGGCCTCATGCCGAACACCCCGCCCGGCAGCCCGGTGCTGCCGCCGGTCGCGCTCGGCAAGAGCGGTCCGTCGAACCTCGGGCTCGGGCTCGGCCTCGGGTTGACCGCCGGGCTGGGGTTGGGGCTCGCGGCGACGCAGGCCCGCGGCGCGCGGGTGGTGCGCAACGGCCCGTCCACGGGCACGCCCGGC